>JAKONF010000033.1 GCA_022702085.1 Rickettsiaceae bacterium
ACAGCTACCTTTACTTCAATCTCACCGATTATGGTAGTATTTATTTCAGTTTGCGGTTTATGGATTTATGCCGTTCGTAAGATTTATTTTGAATATCAGAAAATTGTTTAAATCTAACCTGTAAATAACCAAGTTTTATTAAAATTTTTATCGCTCTTGAAAATATTAATTTAATAATTATAAATTATGAAGCGCCTTACAAACAAAGATTATATAATCTTCAGTGGTGGTGAATTAAAATTTGATTCAGCACCTACTAAAGATCAAATGATCTTAAAAAATATAATGCTTACTATAGATAAAATTGACGACAAAGATGATTTTATTATCGGTGAAGATTGCATATTATTATTTTGTGCAAAGTCGAAAAAAGGAAAAATAGAATATATAATTCAAGCAACAAACGATTTATCTGCAACAGGTCTTAAAACCAAAGCTAATATTGATATTTTTCTTAATAATTGTTATAATGATGATCTTAAATTAATGCTTGATAAAGTTCCATATAATAACTATCAATTTTTTAGAGAGTTTGACAAACATAGCCAAGATGAGGTTTTTGCGCATATATGTTATAATGATCAAAGCATCGCTGAGGTTAAAGATTACATCAATAATCATTATTCAACCATATATTGTATAACAAAAAATATATTAAGCAGTAATTTTAAAATTTTACCAATAGAATTAATTTCTCACATTTTTTCACTCGTTAATGGTGACATTAATCTTAATAACTCTGTTGAAAATAAAATGGTTGAAGAAAATATTTCTGATAATTCATTGTCAGGCAATACATTTGAAAATCATGAATATATTGTGATGTAATATATTAATATAGTATTTAAACTCCAACTACGCTTTTGCTGAAAGCTTCTGCATTGAAAATTTTTAAGTCATCAATCCCCTCGCCAACGCCAATATAATGAACTGGGAGCTTGAATTTATCACTTAGGCCGACGACAACTCCCCCTCTGGCTGTTCCATCAAGTTTGGTTATAATCAAACCAGAGATTTGAGCGAATTGCTTGAATTGTTCTACTTGGCTATAAGCATTCTGCCCGGTAGTCGCATCAATTACTAATAAGCTATGATGAGGAGCTGATTCATCGATCTTTTTGACAATACGGACGATCTTACTGAGTTCTTCCATCAAATGCTTATAGTTTTGTAATCTACCCGCAGTATCAATAAAAAGTACTTCGCAGTTTTGAACTTTTGCCTCTTGCATTGCTTTAAATGCAACGCTAGCAGGATCAGCATTTTCTGCACCGGTAAAGAACAGTGCATCAGTACGCTCAGCCCAATGTTTAAGCTGCTCTACTGCTGCTGCTCTAAAAGTATCACAAGCAGCAATTGCTACTTTTTTGCCTTGCTTAATGTAATTATTAGCCAATTTGCCAATAGTAGTTGTTTTACCATTACCATTCACCCCGCATACTAAAATTACATTTAGTTTATTATTTTTTAATTCCAAAGTTTGAAAATTTTGCGTTAAAGCATTACAAATGAGTTTAGCTAGTTCTTCTTTGATTTGCTCTGATTTTATCTCTTTATCAAACTTTAGGCTACTGAAGGACTTAATTGTCTCGGCAGCAAAATGACTACCCATATCAGTAGAAATGAGTAATTCTTCAAGCTGCTCCAATGTACTTTCATCTAACTTTTTTTTAATGAAAATCTGGTCGATTCCTTTAGAAATTTTATCAGAAGTATTAACTAAAGCTTGTTTAAATCTACTAAAAATTGACATTAGTTAGCCTGAAAAATTTGCTGTTTGAATTTTTTAAGCAATGATTGTAACTGATTGATATTCAAACTTTCATCTAAATTTTTATAGTCCACTGCTCCATTGCCGGTCAGTAGTAAATCTACTATATTTTTGATTTGATCATTTGGATTTCCATCTAAAATTTTAGATAATCTTTGCAAATCATTTTGCCTATTATCCATATAATAAGCAATGGCTAATCTTAAAAAATCTTGAGCAACTTCATTTGCAATTGGCCTATTTAATTGATCTATTATCGGTGATGTTAAATTGATATAATCTGTCCACCTTGCTGATTTGAAATAAGCTTCTTTGCGTAAAATTAGAGCATCAGCAGAATTATCATCTTGCAAATATGACAATGCATTAGAGTAGCGCTGAAGATCAATCAACGCTTTAGCTTTAAGTCTCGATCTATATTGATGTTCGCCAAACCTAAAATTTTCTTTATCAGTTTCATTAAGTACATCTAAAGCTCCCTGAGGTTTATTATCAGTTAATAAGATAATTGCTAAGTGATCAGCATTAATTACTCTTTTTTCACCGGTCAAACGATATTTAATCTGGTGATTTAAAAGGTCTATAGCATTTTCTAGCAAATCGAGATTTGTGAGTTTACGAGCAATTGATAGAATAACTTCATCACCTTCCTCACCTATAGGATTGAGATCTTTAAATTCATAAAACAATGCAATAGCTGTAAAATCATCTAGATTAATTTGATTATCTTTTTTCAAAAATACTTGATTAAAAATTTTCACCATTTCAGATTTAAGATAGAAATTATTAACGCGGTTACTAAATGAACTTTGCACATATTTGTATATTCTAAGTGCATTCATTGCATCACCACTAGCCTGATAGTAACTACCTAACTGCATCAACAAATCATATTCTAGCTTATCAGCACGCCATAAAAACTTGAGATCAACCAATCTTTTGATTGCAGTTGCTATGTCGATTTCATTTGCATTTAATTGAAGTTTAACCAAATCCATTTCAGCTCTGACTTTATTAAACACATCACTGTCCTTGCCAATCAAATCAGTGAAAAATTGTTTAGCTAGATTTAGCTGATTTTTTTTACGGTAATAATTTGCTTTGTAATATTTTAAGCTATTAGCATATTTTTCATTTTTTGGATTTTGTAATTCTTTGAAAATAGTTTCAATAGTTTTAACATCATTTGATGTTAAATTTAGATCAATTTCAGCGAGTGCTAAAGGCCAATATAGATCACTAGGATATAAATTTACTGGACCACTCAAATTATTTAAAAACCCAATTCTACTTGGATTGTTACCGATCAAAAATTCATTATAGTTATTCCACATAGAAATTTCGCCAAATTTCGATAAATCAAAGTTTTGTAGTAAATCTCTATATATATTCCTTGCTTCATCAACAAAGCCGATTAAAGTAGCTGCAACTCCTGTAATAAAGCGAGCTTGCAAGTTTTCATTATATTCCTTCGGTGAAAAATTAGCAGCTAATTTAAGCTCAGCAAAAGATTCATTATAAAAACCATTAATAAATAAAAATCTAGCTAGCTCAAATCTTTTAGCGAATATATCAGATTGATTATCAGCTCCAGCAATTTCACGAATTAATCTAGCTTTATGGTTATTGAAATTTAATATATCCAATTTTTTATCA
>JAKONF010000064.1 GCA_022702085.1 Rickettsiaceae bacterium
CAAGTATTGATATTCCACCTGAGCGCGTTTCAGAAGATAATTTAAGGATTAGTTTCGTTGGTCACGCAACTTTTTTGTTACAGATTGATAATCTCAATATTTTAACAGATCCAGTATGGTCAAAGCGTGCTAGCCCATTTTCATTTTTGGGACCAAAAAGAACAACTGAACCTGGTATAGATTTTGATCAATTACCTAAAATTGATGTAGTTGTAATCAGCCATAATCACTATGATCATCTAGATGTAGCAACTTTAGAAAAATTATGCAAACGTGATCAGCCTCAAATAATAGTTCCTTTAGGCCATGAAAAATTACTTACAAAATATACTACCAAAGCAAAAATCACCTCATTAAATTGGGCAGAAAATTTCAAATTCAATGATAAGTTGACAGTGCATTTAGAACCCGCTCAGCATTGGTCAGCAAGAAGTTTATGGGATAAAAACAAGGCATTGTGGGGGACATTTGTCCTAAGCACTAGCAAAGGGGATATTTGCTTTATTGGCGATTCTGGTTATAATTCTGAAATATTTAAGCAGATAGGCGGTAAATACAATATCTATGTAGGTATAATTCCAATTGGCGCATATGAACCTCGCTGGTTTATGAAAAATGTTCACATGAATCCTGAAGAAGCAGTGAAAACATTTCAGGATTTAAAAGCTAAATATGCTATTTCAAGTCATTTTGAAACATTTCCGCTTGCTGATGATAGTTTCCACCAACCAGCAAATGAACTAAAAATAGCAGTAGAGCAACATAATTTAGATAAAGAAAAATTTATCTTACCTAAAATAGGTAAAGCTTATAATTTTTGATTATCTGTAGCCTTATCGATTTTTAAACATCACTAGAAATTAGATACTTTTACTCAATTCAGTAAAAACATCTTTTATTTTTGTCTAGTATAAGCATTTGCAAAGTTTCGTTTTACTTTTTATAGAATTATCGTTATCATTGCGGATTTAGAAAATGGAGCAAAATCAATGATTGATACAGTAGAATTATTAGCTGAGCCAAGATCAGCATTAGGTACAGGCAATGCCAGAGCAATCCGCAACAGAGGGATGGTACCTGCTGTGGTATATGGAGCTGGCAAGCCTTCAATGAATATTTCTATTGAAGGAAAAGAAATCACTAAATGTTATAAAAAGCAAAATTTCATCTCTACAGTTTTATTGCTTAACGTTGATGGTGTGCAGCATAAAGTATTACCGAAAGCAGTTGAGTTACATCCAGTTAGTGATGCAGTTAGACATGTCGATTTTGTTCATTTAGACAATAAAATGCAAAAAATGGAAGTGCCTATAATTTATGAAGGCAAAGACAAAGCTATCGGCGTCAAAAGAGGTGGATATTTTAATACGGTACTGAGAAAAATTACTTTGTTATGCCCAGTAGATAATTTGCCAACATCTATTGTTGTTGATGTTACCAATGTTGCTATTGGTAAATCTGTAACAATTGATGCTTTGAAAATTCCTGAAGGCTGCCAGATTGTTGGAAAACCTAATAAAGTTATAGCGTCAATAATAGGTAAAGGTGGTAAAACTGATGCTGAAGAGGCTGCTGCTGCAACCGCTGCCAAATAAACATAGATCATAACAATAAACTAGCAATGTGGCTTCTAAGAAAGAATTATTGATTGTAGGGTTAGGTAATCCTGGCGAAAAATATAGCAAGACCAGGCACAATATGGGTTTTATAGTTGTTGATTATCTGGCAGATATCTTCGGTGTTAAGTGGAATAAATCAAAAACTGATGCTGATCTTGCTGTCTATAATAATGATCAATTTAAGATTTTACTTCTAAAACCTACTAGCTATATGAATCTTTCTGGTGGTCCTGTTCAAGCTATATGTTCTTATTACAAGATTTTATTAGATAATGTCATTGTGATCCATGATGATCTAGATCTAGAAACTGGCAGATTAAAATACAAAGTTGGTGGGGGAAGTGCTGGCCATAATGGTATTAAATCAATCGATCAATCTATAAGTAATAATTATCAAAGAATAAGAATTGGCATTGGTAAACCCCAAAATATTGAAGCCAAAAATATTGAAGTTAGTGATTACGTACTTGCAAAAATTAAGGACGAAGAATTGACTATTTTAAATAATGCTATAGAAAAAATTGCTAACATCTTTAAATTTCTCCAGTACGGAAATTTTAAAGAATTTGCTCAGTCGTTGGAACACATCGCTCAAAAATAAATTTTATTAGACAAAAATATGGCTTTAAAATGCGGAATTATCGGTCTACCAAATGTTGGTAAATCTACTCTCTTCAATGCTCTTACAGCAAGTATGGCAGCAGCGGCTGCTAATTACCCATTTTGTACTATTGAGCCTAATTCTGGCACGGTAACAGTTCCAGATCAACGCTTACAGATTCTACAAAATTTAGCAAACTCAGTTAAAGTAATTCCTACTTATATTAACTTTGTTGATATTGCGGGTCTAGTTAAAGGAGCAAGCAAAGGTGAGGGTTTAGGCAATAAATTTTTATCTCATATAAGAGAAGTAGATGCTGTTATTCATGTACTACGCTGCTTTGAGGATGAGGATATCACGCACGTCCATAATAAAATTGATCCGTTATTTGATGCTGAAATTATTGAAACTGAGCTTGTCTTAGCTGATCTTGAATCAGTAGAAAAAAGATTAATTAGCCAAGAAAAACGTCTTAAAGCTGGTGATAAGACTATACTCGAACAAATTGAGTTACTTAAAAGAGCACAAAATTTATTGAACCAAGGCAAGCCAGTACGTGATTTAGTTAATGAAACTAATAAAAAAGAGATAGCTGCTCTACAACTCATCACTTCAAAACCAATATTATATGTCTGTAATGTTCTTGAAAGTGAAGCAGCAAAAGGTAATGCTTACTCACAAAAGATAATTAACAAAGCTACTCTAGAGGGAAATAATTGCGTTATTATATCATCCAAGATTGAAGCAGAAATTTCGCAGCTTGAGAGCGAAGATGAAAAAAAAGAATTTTTGGCGAGCTTGGATCTCGAGACTACTGGCCTTCATAAAATTATCAAAGCAGCTTACAATTTATTAAATTTGAGAAGCTTTTTTACAATAGGTCCAAAGGAAGCTCATGGCTGGACTTTTGAAGAAGGAACTCTAGCACCTAAAGCTGCAGGAATTATTCACAGTGATTTTGAGAAAGGTTTTATCCGAGCCGAAGTCATCT
>JAKONF010000049.1 GCA_022702085.1 Rickettsiaceae bacterium
AATCATAATCATAATAGGAATAGCTCTTAGCTCCATTTGGCTTAATAATCTTATTTCAATATTCAAAAAATTTACTGATGAAAATTTAAACGTTGCTGTTACTTGTTATTTCAGTTTTTTGGCTATTGGCAGTTATCTAGGAATGATCTCAACTGATGAATCCATCAATAAAATTGGTGAGTGGGGATTCATTTATTCAATATGTTTTGTAGTTAGTACATTTTTACTCTATTATGTCAGTCAATTTAACAAAAATAAGTATTAAAGCAGTATTGAATAAGTACGATGACAATAATAAATATTATAGGCGGCGGCCTTGCTGGCAGTGAAGCAGCCTGGCAAGCAGCAAATTGCGGAATAAAGGTCAATTTATATGAAATGCGTAAAAAAGGGCGTACTACCAATGCTCATCATACCACGAAACTAGCAGAATTAGTTTGTTCAAACTCTTTTCGTAATGATGACATTACTAGCGCAATTGGTTTGCTACATGAAGAGATGAGGCGCTGTGGATCCTTGATCATGCAAGCTGCCGATAACAACAAAGTGCCGGCAGGTTCTGCATTAGCTATGGATAGAGATCTATTTGCTGATGAGGTTGAAAATTTTCTCATAAATCATGAAAATATCAATATAATTCATGAGGAAATTCATAGTTTGCCTCAGGAAGGAAATTGGATCATTGCAACTGGTCCTCTGACCTCTGAGAAACTGACCCAAGATATAATCAAACATACTGGCGAGGATAAATTGGCATTTTTTGATGCAATTGCACCAATAATCTTCAAAAATTCTATAGATTTTACTAAATGCTGGTATCAATCTAGATATGATAAAATGGGGCCAGGAGGAAATGGCAAAGATTACATAAATTGTCCGCTCAGTAAAGAAGAATATTATAATTTTATCGATAATTTATTACAAGGCGAGAAAACCCAGTTCAAAGAATGGGAAAAAGATACACCATATTTTAGTGGCTGCTTGCCTATTGAAGTGATGGCTGAACGGGGCAGAGATACTTTAGCTTTTGGGCCGATGAAGCCAGTTGGTCTCTCTAATCCTCATAGTAATCAAAAACCTTTTGCAGTAGTTCAATTACGTCAAGATAATAAATTAGGTACACTCTACAATATGGTTGGCTTTCAAACTAAATTAAAATATGGCGCGCAGAAAGAAATTTTTAGCAAGATTCCTGGGTTAGAAAATGCTGAATTTGCGAGGCTCGGAGGATTACACCGTAACACTTTTATCAATAGTCCAGCTTTGCTCAATCATAAACTCAGTTTAAAAACTAGTCCTAATATTAAATTTGCAGGTCAAATAACTGGCGTAGAAGGATATGTTGAAAGTGCCGCTATTGGACTCCTTGCCGGACTTTTTGCTGCGGCAGAGCTTGTTGGCGTACCGATTGATTGTCCACCGCCAGAAACAGCTCTGGGTGCATTGCTTAATCATCTAACCATTAGTGCAAAAAGTGAAACTTTTCAACCAATGAACATTAATTTTGGCTTGTTTCCACCGTTGATTTCCAAAAATAAACTTCATAAAAAAGATAAATATAGTTTATATTCAAAAAATGCCCTGCAAGCTTTAGCAGCTTGGCAAACTAAATATGTATCATGATTTTAAACAATAATTTATGCAAAATCTTTCAGCCGATGAAATTATAGTAAATTTAAAAAAAGTAGCAGAAAAATACAGCGAAATATTATCTTATTTACTACAAGGGAAGGGAAAGTTTTTTCCAGATAATTTAGTAGATATGGATAGAATGCAGCTAATGCTAACTTCAATCTACAGACAATATTTTATTAATCCTGAGAATTTTATTCAAACTAACAATATATTTTGCGAAAATCTTAAAAAACTAATCGATAATTCTGTCAGCAGATTTGTCAAAGCTGAGAATATAGAGCCTATTTACAAAACAGATAAAAAGGATAAAAGATTCAAAGATACAGCTTGGCAGGATAATATCTTCTTTGATTTTGTTAAACAATATTATTTGATGTCTGCTGAACTAATACAACAATATGCAAAAAATTTTGAATTAGAGCCAGAATTAAAAAGATATTCTGAATTCATTACCAAACAATTTATTGATGCATTATCGCCGACTAATTTTATTTTTTCTAATCCAGAAATTTTACGCGTATCGTTGGCAAGTGGTTGGCAAAATGTAGTTTCAGGCTTGGACAAATTGTTAACAGATCTAAAAAATTCAGAAATATTATGTATTCCAACTAATGATCAATCAGCTTTTACTCTAGGTGAAAATTTAGCTTACTCAAAAGGTAAAGTAGTTTTTCAAAATAAACTCTTGCAGCTTATTTATTACCAGCCAAATGAGCAGGCACTTGCATTACCAGTTTTAATAGTCCCAGCTTGGATAAATAAATATTATGTTCTCGACCTTACTCAAGATAATTCTTTAGTAGCTTATCTGATCAAAAATAACTTACAGGCATTTATGATATCTTGGGTTAATCCAGATAAATCTTTGCAAAATATTGATTTTGAAGATTACCTGCAAGCATTACTCGATAGTATAGATTATCTCATTTCATTAGGTTACGACAAAATAAACAGCGTTGGTTACTGCTTAGGAGGTACTTTACTAGCTATTGGTCTCAGCTACTTGAAATCACACAACAAAGAATACATTAACAGCGTCAGTTTCTTTACTTCTATGCTAGATTATGCCGATAGTGGAGAAATAGGTGTTTTCATTAATGAGCATACTATTGAATCTATTGAAGCTGAAATGAATATAACAGGGTTTTTTGATGGTAAGTACCTGGCCAATAGTTTCAGTTTATTACGAGCTAATGATCTGATTTGGTCATATTTTATCAATAACTATTTATTGTCAAAAAATCCTGTAGCTTTCGACTTAATGTATTGGAATGCGGATTCAACAAACTTGCCTGCTAAAATGAATAGTTCCTATTTGAGAAATATGTATTTACATAATTACCTTAAAATACCTAATAAATTACA
>JAKONF010000066.1 GCA_022702085.1 Rickettsiaceae bacterium
ACAAAATCACTGCTTACAATGTCTTATATACTTGTTTAAGCAGCATCATTCAGGCAATGGCTTCATTACTTCCTCTTATTGCTGAAGAAATTTATTTGGGATTAAATAATCAAGATGCGACAAAAAAGTCAGTGCATTTAACAGATTTTCCTACATTAGAGCAGATAGACGTTGATGAGGAATTAGTAGATAATATGGACCAAATTTTAGCTATTTGTAGTAGTGCTTTATTTATCCGTAGCGAAGAAAATATTCGCGTAAGGCAGCCAATAGCTAGTATAACCATCATCGCCAAAAATACTTCTATGCTGAAAGAATTCGAGGATTTGATTAAAGATGAAATAAACACCAAAGAAGTTCATTACCAAAATAATATCGAAGAGCAAGCTACTTTAAAACTTGCTATTAACTTTCCGAAGCTTGGTAAACGCTTGCCGAGTAAGATGAAAGATATTATTCAAAAATCTAAAGCTGGAGAATGGCAGGAAAAGGATGGAAAGCTTTGTGTATATGATGAAATTTTACTTGAAGATGAATATTCACTTTGCTTAGAACCAAAAAACAAGATTGGCACTAAAGTGTTGCCTGATAATAAATCAATGATCCAGTTAGATTTGGAAATTACTATAGAACTAAAAGAAGAGGGCGTTGCTAGAGATATAGTCCGCCTAGTTCAGCAAGCCAGGAAAGAGGCTAATTTTGATATTGCTGATCGCATTTATTTAGCCATAAAAGCTAATGAGCAAACATTAGAGATCATCGACAAATATAAAAATTTCATTCAAGAACAAACACTAAGCCAGATCAAAGATGAATTTATCAGCACCTACAGTACAGAATGTGAACTTGAGGATAAAATCGATATAAGTTTGGCTAAAATATAATGAGAATAAAATGATAAACAACACTTGGGATTTATTAGAAAAATTTATTAATGAATTTCCACAAATAAAATGTCTTAATTCAGATGATGAACAAATATTGAAAGCAGAAAGAGAAATTGGCTTAAATTTTAGTGAGTCTTATAAATATTTTTTAAAGAATTATCAATGTAGTTCTGTAGGAGAATTATACGTATACACTTTAAATAAAGCTGAAGATTCTTCTAGTGTATTATGGTCTATTTCTGAAGGTAATAAATTTTACAAACAAACTCAAAAATGGCCAGATATTGAAGATTGGTATATTGTCTCAGATAATAGTAGTGGTGATCCAATAGGTATCAATCCCAAAGGTGAAGTGTGGATTTCTTATCATAATTCTGGCTTTGAACAAGAAAAATTAGCTGATAGTTTTGAAGAATTTTTATATAAATTATTAACAAAAACCTTGTGGGAAGACTAAATCTCTATTAAATTTTTGACAAATGAAGATTTAATAAAAATAAATCACTAATTTATCACATAAAAATTTATCTAACTCTAGTTGTTTCTTTTTGTGAGCTGAGCTTCTGAATTGACAATTCCATTACTTTACTCAAGCCTAATTGTTTAGCTAGAGGCGGTGATTTCTTTATTCCTTCAATTAAGGCGGCACTAAATAAAGCAAGTTGTTTATTAAGAATTTTATCTACATTTTTATGCAATGATTCTTTGATATCCTTACTAATATTACTAGGTATAAACTCTTTAATCTTGTCTGCAGCCAAGTGACTTTTGTGAATTTCTTTTAAAATAGTTTGATCTTTGGTAATAGTTCCTAATATTATTTTAGCAGCTTCCTGTACTTTTTTTTCTAAATTTTGTTTAGCCTCTTTAACCCCTACAGGAGTTAAGCCAGAATTATCTATGATTCTATCTATAGTAGTTTTTACATCATTCATCTGTTTTTGAGCCATATCTTTACTCAAAGGAATTTTGTCTGCTTGTTGATTGAGCTCTTCAGTTAATTGTTTGTAGCTGTCATTTTGAGGTATTTTACTAATTGCAGTTATTTCTTCTTTATTCAAATTTGCTAGCTGTAAAGTATTAAGTTTAAGGCTGGTATCAAGAGATGATTTACTCAACACTTCCGCATTTTCTAGCATTGGAGCTAATTTTGGATCATTTTTAACTTCAGTTGTTTTTTTTCTCAGATGTTCGATGGATTTTTCTAAATTATCACAATTAAGAAAATCCTTAGCATATTCTGTAATGCCACTTGCTTTAAAAGCTACTGCTGCTGCAGGAAATTGAACTGCTAGTGTCATAGTTATTGCAGATCCAACTGCATTAATGATCATTGATGAAGCATTTGGATATATTGCATCAATCTTTTTTTCAAATTTTAGAACGGTTTCTAGTAAATCTGCAACTGAGTTTGCTAACAAGCCTCCAAGTAACATACTATCGCCATTTTTTAGGCCATTATTCAAATTGTTAGCAATTATGTTAAAGGAACTATTAAAGATGAAGGAAAATATTTCAATAACAGGTTTCCTAATATCATCAAGTTTGTTATTTAATGCTGCGTCAGCTATTGCTGTGAGTTGAGGTAAAATCTTTATTAATTCTGAACTAAGCTGACCAGCAAATTGATAAGCTTGTTCGTCCAATTTTTTGATATTGAATAAAGTTTCAAGTTCCGCATCAGACAAATAGGCAAAACCCTTTTTAAGATAGCTACTTAAATTAACTTTATCAAAATTTAAATATTGTTTCTTTAATTCTTCAGAAAGTTGCATAAATGCTTGAAAATCTAATATCATCTTAAGCCATTATTAATTTATTAATTAATTTTCTATCTTAAATTGAATTACTATTTTTGAATAGTTATCTTGCTCAAAATTGATAGTTTTGCTATGCTTTAGTGCTAGCTTTATCACAACAAATTTAAGTTTATTATTTGAAACTAGTTTTAAGCTTGTATGATAAAAAAAATTTTTTTAATGTTATTTTAATATTTGAGTTTAAGAATGTATAAATATTTCTCAGTTTTTTGCGCATGCTTTTTGATGAATTTTTCTTCTCTAGGGCAAAATTTGGAAGAAGCACTCACTAATGCTTATTTAACCAATGAAGATTTAAAAAATGCTAGGATAGATTTTTCAAACAATATAGAATCATTTCCTCAAGCTTTGTCATCTTTTTTGCCAACTATTAATGCCGAACATGACACAACGCTTAATGATGCCAAAAATAAAAGCAAATTTTCAAATAGTAAATCTTCTAATAAAAATGTAGCTCAAAAGTTAAATTTTGTGCAGCCTATTTTTAATGGAGGAAGTAGCGTTGCAGCATTAAAAGCAGCTCAAGAAGATTTTAGAATATCGAGAAGTCAATATTATGCTACTGAACAAAAAACTCTCTTTGACGCAATTGATACATTTCTAACTCATATTTCTAATAAAGAAAAATATGACATCACCGAAACAAGCGTTAAGTCTAATAAAAAACAATTAGAAGCTGCTGAAGAAAAATTTAATTTAGGAGAAGGTACCAGAACTGAGATTGCTAGTGCTAAAGCTGGCTTTGCTAAAGCAGAAACTGATAGGCTAGTAGCTTACGCAAACTATCAAGCCTCAAGAGCAAAATTTATTAAAATCTTTGGCATTGAACCAGCAAATTTAGAAGTGCCAAATCTTCCCCAAGGTTTGCCTAAAAATCTTGATGAATTTCAACAAAAAACTAAAACAGCAAATCTAGATCTTGAAGCTGCTAAACATAATTTAGCCAAAACCAAAGCTAACGTTGCAGCTGAAAAAGGTAAGTTACTGCCACAAGTTGATTTTTTGGTTAGCAATTCCCGTAACTTCTATGAACCACAAACTAACAATGGTATTAATAACCGTAGTCTTAGCTCCACTGTACGGGTCATTGTGCCCATATTTGACAGAGGTGGAACTGAATTTTCTAAAATAAGGCAAGCTAAAAATAGTGCACGTAAAGGCGTGATCTCATATGATAATCAATTAAAAATTAATAATGCTAACTGCATCTCAATTTGGGAAGCATTCATTGCCTCAAAATCAAGAATCGTCGCAGCGTCTGAAGCCGTTGAAGCTGCGCAAATAGCTTACGATGGAACATTTCAAGAGGAAAAAGTAGGTTCGAAAACTATTTTGGATGTTTTGGACGCTGAAGATAAACTTTTCAAAGTTAAAATAGCTAAAGTCGATGCAATCAAAGAAAATATTTCAAGTGCATATCAGATGAAAGCTATATTAGGTCAACTTACTGCTAAAAGTTTAAAACTAAAAGTAAAATTCTTTGAACCTGAAAAAGAGTTTAGAAAAACAAAATTTAAGGTAGTAGGATTTTGAAAGTGACAACTGATAGTAAAAAACCTGGTGACATGTCCGTTGAAGATATCTTAAAATCTATCAAAGGTATTATCAGTGGTCACAATAAAAATAATATTCCTGAAGAAGAAGTCCTTGAACTTACAAATATTATTAAAGAAGGCAGGAAGAATGATCATAGTATAAAACCTGATAATGTTCTCAAAGAAGAAAATTCCGAAGATTATTTAATTTCAGAAAAATCAGCTAATGAGACGAGTAATATTTTCAAAAATTTTGCCAATAAAGCAACAATGGCTTTGCATGCTGGAAAAAAATCCAAAAACTTGAGTATGGAAGAATTAGTCATCGAGATGATGAGACCTCAATTGAGTAAATGGCTCAATGATAACCTACCAGAACTAGTTAAAGATTTAGTTGAAAAAGAGATAAAAAGGCTAGTACCAGATGAATGAAACTAAAAAATTAATTCAGTTTTCTAATAGTTTTTTATTGGTTATTATATTTTTACTTTATGCAGCTCTAGCTCATGCTGATACACTACCTCCACCATTACCAAAAGAATATACTCAAAAAAGCTCTCAAGAGAAAATACTGCCAGAAAACAATGTATCTATTTTAAAAAAAATTAAAAATTTTGTCATTAATATTTTTGTAACAAATAAAAAACCAGCAGCGAAAATCAATCAAGAATTAAATGAGAATTTAGCTGAACTCGCGGCTCAAGATAAGAGTAAAGATATTGGCAAATTAACTTCTGATCAGTTAAAATTATCAATTAAAGATGAACATACAACAAACAATGATTTAATAAGCCAGGATACAAGTGAAATTATAACTATTCCTTCAT
>JAKONF010000069.1 GCA_022702085.1 Rickettsiaceae bacterium
TAAGGGCCCTACGGTTAGTACAAGGATGAGAGGTACCGCACCGCGATTATTTATTTGATGTAGAAAATATCATTAATATCAGTGAAATTATTAAAGAACAAAGATTTTATATAAATTTAACAAAAACTGACAAAGAGAAACAATTCAAATTCACTTGTAAATATACACCAATTGGTATTTGAGTACTAAAAACATATTTCAATTTATTTTTTTTGCTTACTACTCTTGTTCGGCGCTTTCAAAAGCTTTGGCGCGCAAGTCTTTATATTCTTCCATGCTCATGATATTTTCAGGAAGGGCATTATCCACAAAATATATACCATCTAGATGATCTATCTCATGCTGAATTAGGCGAGCTAGAAATCCTTCAGCTATTCCCTTAATTAAATTACCGTCAAAATCATAAGCTTGATATTCAATCTTTTTGTAACGCTTAACTAAAGCAGCAGTATTGAGTATTGAAAAACAGGCTTCATAATCTTCATATGTTTCGCCATCTAAGGATTTATATGAAGGATTAAGCCAAATAGTTTTAGGCATGGTTTGTACTAAATGTTTGCGCCATTTTCTTTGAGCTGGATTATCTGGTACAAAAAAGATAATAATCCTTTTAAAAATGCCAATTTGTGGAGCAGCAAGTCCTACGCAAGCTTGCTCATGATCAAATTTCTGCTCTAATGTATTGATATCTTCTTTATCTTGAGATGATAATGGAAAAGAGAGTGGAGAGGATATTTTTCTCATTTCCTGAGTAATATGATCAGCCGTAGAAGAGACGTAATTAGGCAAGACTTTTTCCCCATTTATAGTAGAAGAATAGATATTAGAGATAGGCATAATTAGCATTCCTAAGAGTACAATTTTATAGAGCAAGTAATTCATTGAGTTTACCTTTGCTCTCTAATGCATATAAATCATCGCAGCCACCTACATGGTGATCACCGATAAAAATTTGCGGAACGCTCCTTTTGCCGCCAGCCTTCTCGGTCATTTTAGTGCGCAGCTCTTCATCATCTTCAACGCTAATCTCATCATAAGACACATTTTTCTTATCAAGTAGTGCTTTAGCACGAACACAATAAGGACAACGAGAGGTGGTGTAAATAGTAACTGATTTCATAATTTTAGCTCTATTTTAATTGTTATTAGGTAAAATATATTACAAAAAATTTTAAAGAACAATGGTAAATTTAAATCCAACTATACAACTATGAATTACAAAAATATAGTACTACCAAAATAAAAAATATTAAAAAATGCTGTTACATATATTCAAAAGAGTTCTAAATTTATATATTTAATATTAAATTTACAATTCAGAAGAAGCAGTTGACATGCTAGAAAATATTGCTGTTAGCCAAACGTAAGATAATGTAATAAGAGTAACTAAGGAATGCCACAATCAATAATTTTAAGGAGAATAATGTGAAAAAAGTTAATGAAAAATTGACAGAACTTATAAGACTTGGAGATGAACAAACTTGTCTGCAAATAATTCATAATCTGTCAGATATAAAAAAATCTGAATTATTGAAGGAAAGAAATTCCAGTGAAGTGGACCTCGATAGTCGGGCAGAAATGATGATACCAGCAAATAACCTAATAGATTTAGCCATTGAAAATAACATGAAAGATTTAGCTTATATATTGATTACAATAGCTGATCCAGCAAGTTTCAAATACCCTGACAATGTTAATGCTGGTTTGTTAAAAAAAGCAGCAGCTAATGGGATGCATAATATATGTGAAAAATTAATTCCCTTACTGAGTGATCATTTTATAAATTCATCATATTCAACAGATTTTCTAGCTCTGAAATATGCTATCAATAATAAATGGCAAGACGTGTGCTTGCTATTGATACCCAAAATTACCAAAGAGTGTTTGATGGCGATGAAAGAAGAGCAGAATCACAATCTAATGAATATGGCTTTTAATAACCATATGAAAAATACTTACTACGCACTTGAGAATTTAATGCATCATTATGAACTTAATCCTCATGATCAATCTTTAGGAGTAACTTCTGTAAGTAACGACTATTGGTAATCAGTAGACTATTTTATAATATAAATACATAATAACATTACACACAAAGTTTGTCATGTTTCAAAATCAATATGTGTTGATCCCATACACAAAACTGAATTATAACTTTCTACGCTGATATTAATATTTTCGTTCATTTTATCAGATATTTTGATTTCACCATTTACAAAAAAGCCAATTATAGCCATAATTTCATTTGGTAATAGTAAGTTATGTTGTTTGCATACCAAATAATCTCTCATAAAATCAGCATCTGCACCATTTTCCAATAAAGCTAGATCATTATATTTACACTCAATTGTATTTTGATTTTTTTAACTATATCTAATTTTAATACCATACTGCCAGGGATAAATTTTATAGTAAATGGACATGTTTTACTGTTGAACGTTAAATCGTTGTTACTCAACATTTGGGACCCAACGATAATTTGATTATCCTTTTTTGCAGGATATTGAATGGAGCTATCTACGTTATGATCTATGATTCCAACAAAGCCATTAATGTCTGCATCAAAATTTATAATAGCGCCTTTAAGAATATGAATCACAAAATTACTTTTGAATAATATCTCAGTAATATTTG
>JAKONF010000075.1 GCA_022702085.1 Rickettsiaceae bacterium
AATTAATTTCTTATTTAACTTGCTAGCTATTTCAATTTGTTTTAACTTTAATAATGATAAAGTTGTGAATCAGAAGGAATTTAAAATGTTAAATTTATGTAAATATTTATTATTAGGTATAACAATTTTGGAGCTAACAGCTTGCATGCCTAATAAACCTTATGAAATTAGGAGTCCTTGCGTTGCGGGAGAAAAAGAAAATAAGGCCATAACTCCTTGCGTCAGGCGTCCAGTTAATATAAACATAGCCTAATGAAAAATAAGCTTCAGATTTGAGTATCACTCTGAAGCTTATTTGTTCTATTTCTCTCTAAACGCTCTCATCATTACATCTGTTACAGGTTCTAACAGATATTTTAATAGTGTTCTAGTACCGGTAATAATTTGTACATCGGCTTGCATGCCTGGTTGTAATCTTAAATTATTCTTCTTAGCAATTTCATTAAAATGATCCATATCAATTTCAATGCGTATTATGTAAAAAGAATCACCACCCAATGGATTGATAGCTGCTGCCTGGCGGTCTTGAACAATATCTGGTGATACCGTGACTACTGTACCACTAAATGTCGGCGTCACGCGGGCTTTATAAGCACTAAACCTAATTTTTGCTTTCAAACCAACATGTACAGAATCAATATTTTTTTGCGAAACTTTAGCCTCTATAATTAATTTATCTTTAATTGGTGATATCTCCATAATAGGCTGACCATTATTAGGAATGCTCCCACCAATCGTATGATATTTAACTTCTTGAACTATACCATCAACAGGAGACTTAATCACCACACGTGACAAGGCATCTAGATCTGCTCTATATTGTTCTTTGAGCGAGGCAGTTTGACCTTGTGCTTCTCTTAGCTCTTTGAGAGTTTGAGTAATGATTTTATTCTTAAGGCCAACCAGCTCTATTTCAGCTTTGGATATCTCTTGCTCTGAAGTAATGATCTCTGTTTCAATGCTCAAAACTTCACTTTTAGCCGTAGCTTGTTTTGATTCAAGCTCCTGAAAATATGCTTGCTGGACAAATCCTTTGTCTAAAAGTGTTTTGGCTGATTTTACCCTATTTGTCAAAAAATCATAAGTTTTGTTACTAGAAATTTTTCTGCCTTCCAATCCTTCGATTTTCTTATTTAATTGAAGGATTTTTTGTTTTAAGCTATCTCTTTCAGTTCTGTATACTTCTTTTAGAGAATTAAATAAATTTTCTTGAGTATGAATTAACTTTTCAACCTCAGAAACATTGATGTCATTAAGTAAAAATGCTGGAAATTCTATAGAGTCCAAATTATCACGTTCTGCTATTAATCTACTCTCGGTAGCAAGCCACGTGCGATACTGCGCTAAAGTATTTTCATATCTAGCTTTGATTCGTACGTCTTCAAGTTCTAAAAGCTTATCGCCTTCTTTGACGTGATCTCCTTGCTTGACAAAAATATTTTTAATTATGCCCCCCTCTTGATGAGTAATAGTTTTTTTATAGCTACTAACTATGACGGTTCCCTGAGCTACAGCTGCGCTATTTAGAGGTGCCAAGGCGCTCCAGAGCCCACCAAAAACTACGAAGATCATGATCACATAAAACCCGAATAAAATAGGTGTGCGGGCTGCTTGCACTACGTCGTTACGATCAGAATCTTGCTGCTTAGTAATAAAGTTAATAAAACGGTCCAGGTGCACAGTAAAATTTTGCATTTTAGTGAATAATTTACCAAAAAAGTTTTGCAAAAAACTAGTTCCTTTTGATTTTTTCTGATTAGTCAATTGTTGCATAGCAATTAACTGCTTTAGTTGCTCTGGGGTAAGTTTAGGTGTTTGTTCGTTGATTTTTGTCATATTTAACACTTATTCATTGATGTGAATTGAACCAGATTTCAGCATTTTTACTTTATTATGAATTTCCTCTTGCGTACCAAGTGCTGCTATCATACCATCTTGCAAGAGTAAGATGCGATCAACAACAGATAAAATTGATGGCCGATGAGATATAACTATTACAGCCATTTTTAAAGCTTTAGCTTGCTTTAAAGCATTGGCTAAAGCAATTTCACCAACTTCATCAAGATTAGCATTTGGTTCATCTAGAACTACAAATTTGGGATTATCATAAAAAGCACGAGCAAGGCCAATGCGTTGACGTTGGCCACCTGATAAATTAGAGCCACCAGCACCAATATCAGTATCATAGCCATCTGGAAGCCTTAAAATCATTTCATGAGCGCCGGTAAGCTTAGCTGCAGCAATAACTTTTTCAGGTGCAGGATCTTCGAGCATTCTAGCAATATTTTGTTTTACTGAGCCGCCAAAAAGTTCAATTCCTTGCGGTAAATAGCCAACATGTTTACCAAAATCTTCTCGGTTCCAGCGGAATATCTCTCCGCCATCTAAACGAACTGTTCCTGAAGCTACTTTCCATACACCTACTAAAACTTTAGCTAAGGTAGATTTACCAGCAGCACTTGGCCCAATGACGGCAAGCACTTCACCTGGAGCTACATTGAACGATATATTTTTCAAAATGTAATTTGGAGCTAGTGGTTGAGGTAAATGAGCAGGAGTGGGAGCTAGATAATTTATGCTATCGACGGTTATATGTCCCTCAACATGAGGAATAGGCATTGATTCATCGCGGGCAGAATATTTCTCAAAAGCTAAATTAATGTTTTTGTATGATTTCATAGCCGCGCTAATACTTTTCCATAGCTCAATAGCATTATCGAAAGGAGCAAGAGCTCTACCTACAATAATGGAACTCGCGATCATACCTCCGGGCGTCATGTCTTTATTACCAGTAGTAACTACAATATAGGCTCCAACGCCAGTGACCATCATCTGCATTACATTACGGATAAATCTAGAAAAATTAGAAATCACGCCATTACGGTAGCTAGCAATAGATTGTTTAGCTAAAGCGGATTGATTAAATTTATGCCAATTAGCTGTGACATTTTTCATCATGCCCATAGCTTCTACAGTTTCAGCGTTTCTATTGGCGATCTCTGCTTGATTCATACCTTTGATAGAAAATTCAGTAGCTTCACCAAGTACCCTATTAGTAGCTATAGCATTAAACAAGGCAGTGGAGACAATTATTATACCGCCGACTAGAGTTATGATCCCAATGTAAGGATGAATCATAAATATGATAATGATATATATAATACTCCAGGGGGCATCAAGAATGGTATTAAGGCCAGTACTGGTCAAAAATGTTTTTACAGTCTGAAAATCTCTAAGCAACTGGCTAGCTGCAATATGAGCGCGAGTAGCCGTCGCTGAAACTGCATGACCAAATAACAAAGGTGATAGGTTGTTATCTAGCCATTCACCTATTTTAATTAATAGAAAAGACCTAGCTATTTGTAGTAAACCATAAACAAAATAAATTGAGCCAATAATTAATGATAACATTGCCAAAGTAGGCATGCTACCGCTACCAAGTACTTTATCTAAAACTTGTAAAGAATAAAGAGGAGTAATAGACATCAGTAGATTGATCACAAAAGCAAACCAAAATGTGATCCAAAAAGCGGATTTACACTTTTTTATTGCAAGATTAAATGGATTTAATTGAAGATCAATCAGATTAGTGGGCTTTTGCATATTATTATAAATTTTACTTAGTTAAAAGAAATTAATGAATTATTAAATATTATTAACAAAAAGTCAAGAAAATTTTTAAGAATCAATACTATAGACTATCTTTTTGCATGATTGCTCATTTAATTACGGTAAAATCATTTTACAACTATTTGATGAAAAAAAAATTGAAATCAAGTTTTATATCATAATAATTTGATTAAATGCTCAGCAATTTGAACAGAATTTAACCCAGCACCTTTACGTAAATTATCAGCCACTATCCACAAATTAATAGTATTTGGTTTTGAAAAATCATCTCTAACTCTACCAATATGAACAGCATCGTCGCCAACTACATCGATTGGCGTTGAATAATTATTTTCAACTTCACGATCTAAAAGATATACCCCATCAGCCTCAGCTAGTATTTCTTCAGCTTCATTGGCATTTATATAATTGTCGAATTCAACATTTACAGATAAAGCATGACCTACAAAAGTAGGTACACGTACGCAAGTTACGCTTGAACTGACATGATCACCAATAATTTTTTTGAGTTCATCTGTTATCTTCTGTTCTTCGCTACTAATATTGTGTGACTCAAAATCACCAATATGCGGAAATAAATTAAAAGCTATTTGCTTTGGAAATATGCTTGATGAAACATTACCAAATAAATATTTGGTTTTTGTTTGATTATAAAGCTCATCCATACCAATTCTACCAACGCCAGATGTTGATTGATAAGTTGAAACAACGATGCGTTTGATTTTAGCTGCATTATCAAGTGGTTTTAAAGCCACAGCTAAGGGGATCGTGCAGCAATTGGGACTAGCAATTATATTTTTATTTTTATAATTTTTGAGTTCTAATAAATTTGCTTCTGGCACAATTAAAGGTATTTGTGGATCAGTTCTAAAATATGAAGATTTATCAATGACAATGCAACCTTGACGAACAATCTTTTCAGCATAATTTTTTGCAATTTCAGAGCCAGCTGCAAAAAATGCTAAATCAATTTTGCTAAAATCTATTGATTCAATTCTCGAAACTATTAATTCATCATTACCGAAACTTATCTTGGTGCCTAATGAATCGCTTGAAGCAATAGCCTCAATTTTATTTATCGGAAATTTACGCTCAGCTAAAATGTTTAGAGTTTCGCGTCCAGTATTACCAGTCGCGCCGATTACAGCTATATTATATTTTTTGTTCATAATTTTCAATGATTGGGTAAGTTATCGCCAGCAATTATGTGGGTATGAAAATGCATAACTGTTTGATTAGCTTGGGCACCTTTATTAGTTATCAAGCGATAACAATTTGGACTGATTGCTAATTTCTCAATTATTTCATCAATTTTGGTAAAATAGTGAGCAATATCTTCGGCAGTAGCGTTTTTAATAAAATCACCATAATCTGTGTATTCACTTTTAGGAATCACCAAAATGTGGATTTGCGCTGCTGGATTGATATCGTGAAATGCTAATATTTTTTCGTCTTCATATACTTTATCAGCGAGGATATGACCTGCTATGATTTTGTTGAAGACATTACCTTTATCATAGGTCATTTTGTTGCTCATGTTGTTTTTCTAATATCTCAGATATATTTTTTTCTTGTTAAAAATTTTAATTCAGCTTCTATTTCTGAATCTGCAATTACAATGTCTTGTAGATTATAACCTTTATTTAATAAGTGCCACTCTCTGATGTCGCTGGCGAATATACCAAAAATAAAAATAAAAAACA
>JAKONF010000177.1 GCA_022702085.1 Rickettsiaceae bacterium
AGTTGCTGAGATAATTAACATGAATCAGAAACTTGTCGATGCTATGGATAATAGCAAAATGACTCCACTGCATTATCAAGCAAAAGCTGATGGTAACAATCTTAATCCTAAAGTAGTAAAATTATTACTTAGCAAAATGAGTGATAAAGCAATTGATGCTGCCGATATCAAAGGTAATACAGCCCTACACTATCACGGTCAGATAGCTAACACCAATCTTGAAACAGTAAATCTATTACTTAGTAAAATGAGTAAAAAAGCAGTAGACTTAGCTGATAATGAGGGAAAGACAGTTTTTCATTACATGATGAAGCACACTACCAATCAAGATATAGGTGAAATAACTCAGTTAATTATCAGTAAAGCAAGTTCTAGTACAATTAGTGCTGTTGCAAATGACAAAACAACAGCTTTAAATCATTTATTAGAAAATAATGATATAAAAGAGACTTTAGATCACCCAATAACTAAAACTTTTATAATTAAAATGGATCAGCAAGCAATTGGTAGCACAATATCATATTTAACAACAAGAAACACATGCTACGATTCTCATATAAAATCGGGTCAGTACCATGAAAAAAAGTGGCCTTGGGATAGTAAAGTTCTCTCTGATTATAGAAAGGCAGAATCCATAATTCCTAAATTAACGACTTATTGTAGCGAGCTGATAACAGAAAATCCTAAGGATGCTGAGCTTTATCTCAAGAAAAGCAATATTTTATTCGGTATAGGCAAGAATGAAGAAGGAGATAAATGTTATAATAAAGCTCAAGAACTAAAAATTGAAGGTGGTCACGTAGCAACAACAATCAGCCAGGCAAAAGTTGTTAATGTGGATTTAAGTGGCGCAGAAGATAAAAAGCAAGATTATTCTGCTAGTAAAATTACTAAATTAATTAAAAAACAATTAAAAGATGATTTAATCAGCATTACCAGTGCTGATGTTGAAAGAGGTAAATTGCCTGCTTCTGAGATAGAAGCAATTCTCAGAATTGTGAAAGAAGAAGGAAAAATAATTGTACCATTACGTATAAAAGATGATGCTTGGGCTGGCATAGTGATAATCAGAGATGGTGAGCATGGCTTGAAAATCATATATAATGATCCAAGCGGCGAGGGCTATGCTAAAGTAAAAAATGTAAAGTCTCTGATCAATACTTTGATGAGTTCAGCGCAAAAAGTTGAAAAAATTGATCTTTATCACAAACAGGAAGGCAGCGCTAGTGATTCAAGTGCTTTAGTAGTTGATAACTTAACAATTCTAGCCAAAAAAGAAATTACTGATTTAAATCAACCTGCTTTGAAAACATTGCTAACGCCAGAAGGAATCACTATCTCGCAAATTAAAATGAAACATTCACTAATAGTGGATAACAATCATTGGTATAGTGAGTTTAAGCTTCTTAAATTACTTGAGATAAAGCTTAAAGAAGAAAGCGTAACTATTGCTTCATTTGACCTTGAAAATAAAGAAAAAATATCTAGTAAAATAGAAGAGCTAATCAGTAACATAACGACTGGTCAGAAATCAGCAGCAGCAGTGCCTCTGCACTTGCACGGCAAAGATTGGGCTAGTTTAGTAATAAAACAAAATTTTGAAGAAGAAAATACAGAAATTGCTGATGGCTTAAAAATTATATATAACGACTCAAGAGGAATTTCTTTAAACAAAGAAATAGAAGTTAAAAAATTCATCGCAAAAATCTGTAAAATAATCGGTGAAATTAAAGTTTTTGATCTTCAAGAAAAGCAACACGAAGATGAAAACGACTCAGCAGTATTTGCTGTAGAAAATTTATCGATCTTATCTAAAAGAGACACTGCTGACCTCAATAAAAGTGGCTTGAAAGAATTAATGAAAAATGGCTTTATAGATGAAGGAAGTAATCCTAAAGATGTTGATTTTCTTAGAAATGAGCATATAGAACTTTTAAGTGCTGAAATAGGGATAGATATTAGTCAATATCTTCCTTTAGCAGGAGATCATGATAGTTCTTCTTAAGATTAAAACAGCTAAAAAATTAAGGGTATAACAATGTTTGAGCAATTATTAGCTGCAATCAAGGCCAATAATAACTTAGAAGCTTTGAGATTAATTGAAGCTATGGAAATCTCTGAGCTTAGCAAAAAAGATAGCAAAGGTTATAGCGCGCTGCACCACTCATGCGCAGCTTGCTCTAGCAAAGAAGTAGTTGTAGCTTTACTAAACCAGATGCAAGCAATAACTGTAAACGCTAAAGCTAGCAATGGTCAAACTGCTTTGCATCAAGCAGCTACTCATGGTAACGCAGAAATTGCTGCTTTGCTAAGTTCATCATCAAAATTCAATTCATCAGCTGAAGCAGAATATGATGGTCTTACAGCTATGCACCTAGCAGCTCAAAGAGGTTATACTAAAATTATTGAAATATTACCTAGTGATCTTTGCGTAAAAAAAGATCTCAAAGGTAATAATCCTCTTCATCTAGCTGCTCAAGCTGGATACAGAGAAACTACCGAAAAAATTTGTAGTAAATTCAGTTCAAATATAAATGAATTAAACAATGAAGGCTTAACTGCTTTACACTTAGCTGTTTTAAACTATAGAACTGAAGTAACTGAATTTTTAATTGATAGAGTTATTTCGCGAACTTTAGATATAAAATACAATGATGATTCTACTATTTTACATCATTTGACTAGTGAAAGAGCAGTAAAAAAAATACTTACTGAAAAACCGCAAATGATCAATGCTAAGAGTAATAATGGTTATACAGTTTTTCATAAAGCAGCAAGTTATAATAATAA
>JAKONF010000185.1 GCA_022702085.1 Rickettsiaceae bacterium
TAAAAATTCTAAGTCAAGATTTATAGGTAATATAGTTATTTTCAGTGATGATGATGCGCAGTTGGTCAATTATCAAGATAGGTTAATTCTTACTCCTACAACTAAAATGAACTGCTTAACTGTAAAACTTTTTGAGTTATTAGGTAAGGCAATCGATCATGCTGAGCAAAGTAGTTCAGCTTTGTATATTTCTCCGTCAGGTAATAACTTTTCACCTGGAGCTGATCTTAAATATATATTGCATTTAATAGAGCATAAAGATTTTGCAGCTATTGATAGATTTTTGAAAATCGGCCAACAAAATTTGAAGGCTCTAAAATACGCTAATATTAAAATAATTGCTTGCGCGCGTGGTTATGCTTTGGGTGGAGGAACAGAAATATTACTACATTCAGACTTTCTATTGTTAAATCAAGAGCTCAAAGCTGGACTAGTTGAATCATCTATAGGTCTCATTCCGGCATTTGGTGGTACCAAAGAAATGTTGATGCGTGGATTAGATAATCCGGAAGTCCTTACTAAAAACATCGATAACATAATAAGGGCTAATAGATCGTCATCGGCTGATTATTTTATTCATGATTATGGCATAAAGAATTATCAACTCAATATGAACAAACATTATCTACTGGAAGAAGCTTTTTGCGCTGAAGCCAAAATACCAAGCAAAAACAAAAAGATTGTTGATACAATAACATTACCAAAAATCGATTTAGCTGCAGTTTTGGATGTAAGTAAATATGACTCACTACAAAAAGAGATAATGTTTTGGCTACAAGATATACTCAACACTAGTGATTTGACTGAAGATGATCTGTTAGATCGTGAGCGCGCCAAGTTCATAGAACTTTGTCAAAGACCATACTGCTTGCAGGCTATTAAATCAAAGCTATAAGCTCGAATAAATCCAAGATATTGTACTTTTAGTCGCGAAAATAATCATTAATCAATTCTTTATGATAATATTATTAATCTCAGTATCTATATGAAAATGCTTATGTTAAGAAGTGGTTGCGGGAGCAGGATTTGAACCTACGACCTTCAGGTTATGAGCCTGACGAGCTACCGAGCTGCTCCATCCCGCGATGAGTTATATCGATATTTATAGTTATTTTTAGAGTAAATAACAAGTACTATTTTTTATTTTAACGATAAAAATTTAAGTTATAATAAATCTTACCATAACCTAAAAAATTATCTAAACTTGCTTTTGATTTTCTTGAGTAGCTGGTTTTTTAGAACCGAAGAGATTACCATATCTACTGGTGAAAGCGCTAACATTTTTATTATGTGCGTTGTATGTTTGACCAGATTCTTTATTCCAAGCTTTATGTTGACGATAATCTATCTCAACTAAAATTTCACCGCCAAGGGTAGATCTAGTGTCAAAAAAGTCATTACCGATCTTTAATCTTAGTGTGTGATATGGCGGATGAATATCTTTCTTCATATAGTTATATGCTCCTTAACTTTTTATATCGCAGTAGTCTGCAAAATTGACCTTTGAGCAGCCATTTTGGCTTTAATTTTTCTTTTTACCATTTTGGCTCTGATGGATAAATTATCATCGCAGCTCTCAATCATGAACCGATCAAAATCGCCAAATTTTTCAACGGTACGCAAACAAGACATGCTCACGCGAAATCTAAATTCTTGCCCCATAACATTGCTGCTAAATTTATTGCTACGCATATTGGGTTCAAATCTTCTTCTTGTTTTTCTTTGAGAGTGAGAAACGTTATTGCCGTATTGGACGGCTTTGCCACTAAGTTCACATTTACGGGACATTATGATAAATCCTTATAAGATAATTCTTAAAATATTTATTCAAGAAATAGGTTGTAAATTAGGTTAAATTTGGCTGGATGATAATATCATCTAGATAAATTGTCAATAGTTATGTATGGTAATATATAACGTTTCATTTTTACTCCTTGGTAGACGAATTGAGCCAAATTTGAATGAATTAACTTGTATAATAGTTAATTTTAATTTATTTTGGAGACTATATATTTACAAATTAACTTATTCAAAGAAAAATTATGATTAAAAAAGCAAAATTACTGAAAAATTTTCTAACCACCGCTTCTATTATAGGTCTGGTCAGCGTAAGCAATAGTGCTCTAGCTGATGGTAAAGATACCGCAGCTGAGGTAGTGCATACTAGCATAGATGCTGAATTTGCTCCTGGTACTGGTTTAGTTAATGGTGATGATATTAAAATTGATCCTATCAAAAAGACAAAGCAAATTATATTTGATAAAGCTACTCTTACCGAAATTGGTAGTTTAGATTTTGTGACAAGTGCAATTGATATTGCTGTTAATATCAATCAAAATCTGACTATTGGTGCCGTATCAAGAACAGGAACAGATACGAATTTAGATAAAGGATTTAATTTTACATTAGGCGATAATCAACAGTGGACTTTAAGCGGTAAACAAGGTGCGTTTGGTGATGATAAAATAGATACATATGACAAAGTCAAAACTTTTACTTTTGGTGCTGCTGATACTAATGGCAGTTCAGAACTTTTTATAAATACAGCGTCTAAGAAGACCATAACTTTAGACACAAAATTCATAAATCCGAAGCGTGGTAAGTTGACATTAAAAACTGATTTGATTGCTACCGATATTAGCGTTGCAGATATCAAACTCATTGATATTGGAGATGCTAATTTTCTACTCATCAATCCAGCAACAAAGTCAACCGTAAATATTTTAGGTAATAATCCTGATGATGTCACTACAGGAATAAAACTTGCTGATAATTCAATTCTAGCTTTAAAGAGTGTAGGGATAAATGATAATGTCTTTGTTTTAAAAAA
>JAKONF010000192.1 GCA_022702085.1 Rickettsiaceae bacterium
ACGCAAGTTGATAAACAAGCGCCTAATGCTACCTCTGTCATAGCAACATCAGGAGCATCCATAAGTAAATAAATTAAGCTGATGATAATACTAAAAATAGAGAAAAATATTACATTACTCATTAATGAATAGGAAATTGCTATCTTTACAGATGTTAACATCAATATTATACAAAAAGTACCCAACAAGATTTCATTTACCGAACTACTCATTATATCAGTTATACCATTAGCTGAAAGTAGATTTACTAAATGATTATTCATGAGATTTGTTATAATCTTCTTTCGTTTTTTTATAAGCTAACAAAGAAAGTGCATGCGAAGAGGTTGGATTCAAGATAAATACAATTAATATCATAAAAATTAATTTACATGATGCAACTGAATTATCTTGTAAAAAAGCCAAGCCAAGTAAAGTTATAGGCAAACCAAAACTGTCAATTAAACCAGCTGCATGAATCTTGGTAAAAAAGCTAGGCAATCTCCATAAACCTACAGTGCCAATGAAAATGACTAATAATCCAGTGAGCAATAGGATCCAACCAATAATATTTAATATATTAGTCATATCAATTATATAATTTTCTCATAACAAATAATTAAAATCTAATTTTATGCAACGTCTATGGGTTCATAAAACTTGAGTTATTATCTTACCAATTCTTCTACCTGTTCTTCAGAGATTATTGTTTCTGCTTTAACTATTTCTTTAGGAATATTTTCATCAGGAAATACATCGTCCCAAGAACCAGTTGTTGATCCTTTAGAATATTCAGTAGCCCTTGCTTCAAAAAAGTTAGTATGCTCAACATTATTAAGCATCGCATCCATCCAAGGAAGAGGATTGCTATCAACTAAGTATATTTCTTTAAGACCAAGTTGCATAAGCCTACGGTCAGCAATATAACGAATATATTGACGAACTTCTCTTGCAGTTAATCCTTCAATACCGCCAACCTCAAAAGCAAGTTCTATGAAAGCATCTTCAAAATGTACAATAGTTGCGCAAGCTTCGTATAACTGACTACGCAAATTCTCAGTCCAAACCTCGGGATTTTCTTTGATAAATGTTTTGAATAAAGTAATTATAGAATTAGTATGTAATGTTTCATCTCGCACTGACCAGGTTACAATCTGACCCATACCCTTCATTTTGTTAAAACGAGGGAAATTAAGCAAAATTGCAAAAGATGCAAATAGCTGCAGGCCTTCAGTAAAAGCACCAAATACTGCCAAGGTAATAGCTATATCTTCTTTGGTACCTACACCAAATTTTTGCATATAATCGTATTTATCCTTCATCTCTTTATATTTCATGAAAGCGGTATATTCTGTTTCAGGCATGCCAATAGTATCAAGAAGATGCGAATAAGCAGCTATATGAATAGTCTCCATATTCGAAAATGCAGACAGCATCATCTGTATTTCAGTTGGTTGGAATACTTGGGAATAATGTTTCATATAACAATTATTCACTTCAATATCTGCTTGAGTAAAAAAACGAAATATCTGCGTTAGTAAATGCTTCTCGCCTGGAGATAAATTATACTTCCAATCTTTCACATCATCTCCTAATGGAACCTCCTCAGGTAACCAGTGGATTTTTTGCTGAGTATGCCACGCTTCATAAGCCCATGGATAAGAAAATGGTTTGTAGATTGATTTAGCTGAAAGTAGAGAAGTCATGATTTTGATCCTAATATGATTTAATTAAAAATTATCTATTGTTTTAGTTATTGGCATGATAAACATTCGTCGTTGTCGTCATTAGACATTAAAGCTGAAGCTGTTTTGCGTTGCTGGTCTTCAATATCTTCAAAATCGCGCATTTTTTTTACTTCGTGCGAAATTTTTTCTGCGCGCTGAATTGAAGTAGAACGAGCGTAGTACATGGCTTTAATACCTTTTTTCCAAGCCTTGAAATGAATATCATGTAGATATTTCTTGCTAACATTACCTGGCACAAAAATATTCAATGACTGAGCTTGGTCAATATAGGGAGTTCTGTCAGCTGCTAGCTCAATTAACCAATTTTGATCAATTTCATATGCAGTTTTGAATACATCTTTTTCATGCTCAGATAAAAAACTTAAATGCTGCACTGAACCTTCATGCGTTGATATTGATGACCAAATTTGATCATTGTTAAAACCTTTTTTTTCTAATAATCTCTGTAAATTTTTATTCTTAACATTGAATGAACCAGAAAGTGTTTTTTGCGTAAAGCTATTAGCAGCATATGGCTCAATGCCAGGTGAGGTATTACCAGCTATAATCGATATAGAAGCAGTTGGAGCTATTGCTGTTTTGTTGCTAAATCTCAAGGCGCTACCTACTTCTGCTGCATCAGGGCAGGGACCGCGTTCTTTAGCCAAAATTATCGAAGCCATATCTACTTCTTTATGCAAATGTTCAAATATCTTATTATTCCACACTTTAGCCATTACTGATTCAATAGGTACATCCTTACTTTGTAAAAATGAATGAAAACCCATTGCTCCCAAGCCAATACTACGCTCACGCATAGCCGCGTATTTGGCTCTTTGCATAGTACCTGGAGCATTTTGAATAAAATCCTCTAGCACATTATCCAAAAAGCGCATTACTGATGGAATGTATTTCGGGTCATGCTGCCAATCATCAAAATATTCTAAATTTACTGATGATAAACAACACACTGCCGTTCTTTCATTGCCTAAATGATCTAAGCCAGTTGGTAGAGTAATTTCGCTACACAAGTTTGAAGTCTTGACGTATAAACCCAATTTTTTATGATGCTCTGGAATTGCTTTATTGACTGTATCAATGAATAGTATATAAGGCTCACCAGTTTCTATTCTAGTAGTAATCAATTTGATCCACAGATCACGTGCTTTAACAATATGTAGTGTTTTTTGATCAGCAGGACTAACTAAATGCCAATCTTTGTTATTTTCTACTGCTTCCATAAAAGCATCACTGATCACTACTCCATGATGAATATTAAGAGCTTTACGGTTAACGTCGCCACCAGTAGGACGTCTCATATCAATAAATTCTTCTATTTCTGGATGATTAATTGGTAGATAGGTAGCAGCACTACCACGACGAATCGATCCTTGTGAGATCGCCAGCGTCATAGAATCCATAACCTTCAAGAAAGGTAAAATTCCTGCAGAATTACCCTTTTTATTGATATTTTCATTGATAGAGCGAACATTACCCCAGTAACTACCAATACCGCCGCCTCTGGCTGCTAGCCAAACATTTTCAGTCCATAATTTGACTATTCCCTCCAAACTGTCATCTGTCTCATTTAAAAAACATGAAATTGGTAATCCTCGATTAGTTCCGCCATTACTGAGTATGGGAGTTGCTGGCATAAACCACATCTTACTAATATAATCATACATCAGATTTGCATGTTCTTGATCATCAGCATAATAACTAGCAACTCTAGCAAATAAATCTTGGTAACTTTCGCCTTCTGATAAATAGCGACCTTTCAAAGAAGCTTTACCAAAGTTAGTTAAAAAATTATCACGACTTCTATCGATTTTAATTTTAAATTTGTGCTTTGGTTCGTTCATCCCATCCCCTCTAAAAGTTTTATATATTGATTACTTATAGTTAAGAATCATAGAGTAAGATAGGCTGCTAATTCAATTAATTTTTCATACATATAGTATGTTTTTTTACTTGACACACTATATGTTGTATAAGCAAATTATTCAAAATTGTATATAATCGTCAAAATTACTGACCATTTGTGCTTGTGATTTTTTTACATTTATAGCTCATATGGTATTTGAAAGATTTTAATTGACGCACAAATTTACAGTTATATAATT
>JAKONF010000195.1 GCA_022702085.1 Rickettsiaceae bacterium
ATATTATCGACTGAAATGCTAGGTAGAGGAATTGCTTGGCTAGATACTGGCACTCATGAGAGTTTGCTTGAAGCCTCTAACTTCATTGCAGCAATTGAAAATAGGCAAGGTCTTAGAATTGCTTGTCTAGAGGAGATAGCTTATAATTGCAATTATATTGATAAAAATCAGCTTAAAAATTCTATATCTTTAATGCCAAACTCTGATTATAAAAAATATTTAATAAACTTATTATAGATGAGTTCAAAATTAGAAAATAGTAATTTTAATTCAGTATATATACTCCTCAGCTTAGGGATTAGTTTTTCATATTGTTATAAGCTTTTTATTAATCCATTGCCTGATTGGCTGATTTTTACCAATATGATGCATTGTCTTGGATTAATGTGTTGTAACATTTTTTTTGGTATAAGCGGTTTTTTATTTTATCAAAATTTCATTAGAAATTCATCAATTACAAATTCTCTGATTAAACTTTTTACCAAGCTTTTACCAGCATTGTTAGCATGTAATATATTAATTATAGGATCTTTAACTATTCTATTTTTTTTTGAAAAATATTTTGTAAATCAACACTTAATATATTTAAAAGATGATGTACATTCAATAAGCATCAATTCCTATCTATATAATATATTTAATAATAAATATTATACAAAAGTTATCAACGAGTCATTTTGGATGATTCCAGTTGAAATAATATCTTATCTAAAATTGATAATATTAGGTAGCGTAATTCTTAAAGTTTTGACTAAAATAAAAGATTTACCTCCCAAATATATGCATATATGCATTGTTTCTATGTGCATAATATATACGGCTTATGTATATGTTAATTGCAAAACGCCCAATGATTATGATGCATTTCAATTGGAATTAATGTTTGTCTTAGGTATGATATCTAGCTTAAGTACAAGATACATAAGACATAACATTTTATGGTTAATTATTCTCCTAGCTTCGGTATTTTCATTACATAATATTAAAATAATAACAAATTACTATAATATGTTGTTGTGCATAGTTCTTTGTTTTGTCTTGTCTATTTTAATTAAAAAAAGAATAAAATTTAAATATGATATTTCTTACGGAATATATTTATATGTATTTCCGGTAGTACAAACTATAGCTTATCTCTTTCCTGATTTGAATGCTTTTGATGGTCTGTTAATTGCTATACCTATCACTGTAATTTTGGCATTTTTATCTTATAAATATATAGAAAAACCATTGCTTAATTTAACCCCTTCTATAATTAACTGCAAAAATCATACGATTAATTTTATTAAAAAAAAGATTCGTGATATTTTTTTTGATTACCGTATATTTGAAGAATTATCATACTCAAGGCTGAATGATAGAATTTATTATAAAAATTCTCCGCTCAGTCCATTTGTTCAGATCGATATTTCGATAGTCACTTTTAACAGCAAAAAATGGATCAATTTATTTTTTGATAGTTTATTAAAACAAAAATATCCTTTAAAAATGATTAATATCTTTGTAGTTGATAATTCTTCAACAGATAATACATTAATATTATTAAATTCTTATTTTGAAGATAAAATTCATCTGTTTAATAGCGTTAAAATCATTACTCAACCAAACTTAGGCTTTGGTGCTGGCAATGATGCTGCTATAAATCTTGGTTCTTCAAAATATATATTAGTTACAAATATAGATGGTAATTTTGAAGAAAATTCCATTTTGAATGTAGTAACTATGGCTGAAAATGATTTTATGAATGTAGCTAGTTGGGAGCTTAGACAAAAACCATATGAGCATCCAAAATATTATGATCCTGTAACATTAGAAACTTCTTGGTCTTCACATGCATCGATCTTGATTAGACGCGAAGCTTATCTTGCAGTCAAAGGTTACGAGAAAAAAATATTTATGTATGGCGAGGACGTAGAAATATCATATAGATTTCGTGATGCAGGTTATAAACTTAAATATTGTCCTAGTGCATCTTTTATACATTATACTTACGAAGATAATTTTTTTAAACCGCTACAATATATTGGTTCAATCTCTGCTAATATTTTGCTTAGAATCAGATATGGAAAATTTTTGGACCTAATTTTCATTGTGCTTTTGTATATTTGGTTATTAGTCCGCGTAAATACTAGCAAAATTGAAAGAAAATTATTATGGCAAAATAGCAGTAGTATTTTAAAAGATGTTAAATTTTATTTTTCTACGCGCAAGAAAAGTGAAAATATTATCTTCACTTTCAACGGATTTGATTATGCTCTAAATAGAGAAGGAGAATTTATTACCTCTAAGAATAGAATTTCTTCGCCTCTAGTGTCAATTATCATGAGATCAATGCCTACCAGAGATTTTGATTTAACTAAGCAAAGCATAATGACTATCGCTAATCAAACATATAACAATATAGAGCTAATTTTTGTTGAAGATGGAAGTAATTTTCATCAAAATAATTTAATCAAATTGTGTAATGATTTAGCTTTGAACTTTAAATATATACATTCAGAGAAAGTAGGAAGATCAGGGGCAGGCAATCAAGGTTTAGCAAATGCAAATGGCGACTATTTAATGTTTTTAGATGACGATGATTATCTTTTTGCAGATCACATTGAAACTATAATGGCGAACTTATTACCTGTACAAGATAAATATGTTGCTGCTTATACTTTAGCGTTTGAGGCTATTGTTGATAAGAACTCAAAAATATTTGCTTGTAAAAATTTACATGTAATACAGGCATTTAAAAGACCGTATTCTTATTACAAGTTAAGAGAAGATAATCTGTTTCCTATACAAGCTATAATTTTTAAGAAAAATCTTTTTATTGAAAGAGGAGGTTTTGATACTACTATAGATTATTTTGAAGATTGGAATTTATGGTGTAGATATGGATTTGAAAATAATTTTCTATATATTCCTAAGACCACATCTGTATATACTATCACTAGTAATAGAAAAGATTTTATGCAAAGAGCGGATAAAATGAAAGAAGTTTCTAAAGAAGTAAAATATAAAACAGAAATTGCTATTAGTAATATTAAAGATTTTACTTAAAATAACTATAGAAAAAGTCTTTCTAATAATATATATTACAAATCTTATACGGAGAGGTGGCCGAGAGGCTGA
>JAKONF010000080.1 GCA_022702085.1 Rickettsiaceae bacterium
TTATTATTTTTTCATTCAATTTTGAGGAAAGATTATTCTTCATAAATGCAATTTATTAAATATAGTATACTAATTATATATAATAATTGTTAAATAAAATCAATATATTAGTATATATTTGTAAGAAGAAATAAAAAAGTACACTTAGTTAATTTCTTAATTGTTATATAGATAATTGTATTTAGTAGTATGATATAAGTACACCCATAATGCGCAAGAATTAGTGTACAGATATAAAACAGAAAAAACCAATAAATGAGTTATTTTAACTGTCTACTTAGGCTTGCTTTTTGCATTATCTTATTTGTGGCATATCCTGAACATACACTTTAAATTAGCTACGCATTTTAAGTATCCCCTTGTTACAGTTAAAGTAGAGGATGATTGTACTAACACTGAAACAGCAAAAAGCACCATAAAACAGTACAATTAACAGCAATATCTAGATTTTTGTGTACAATGTAGTACAGTGCTATGATGGTAGATTAAAGTGTACTAATGTACTAGCAGATACTGAAAGGTACTATTACAACAAATCTCTCTTAAAGTAATAATGACTAGCTGCTGTTGATGTTAAAGTTAAAAAGATATGTAAGTAATTCCAGATGAAAATAGGTTACGCCAGGGTAAGTAGCAATACTCAAGATTTAGAGCTACAAAAACAACAGCTGCTCTTATTTGGTTGCGAGCAAATCTTCAGTGAATCAGTCAGCGGTAAGGACAATAACCGCTCGCAGCTAAGAGCAATGATTGAATCACTTAGAGCGAAAGACATTGTAGTAGTTTACAAAATTGATCGGATAGCAAGATCACTCAAAGGATTAATAGAAATTATCGAACTACTCCATGACAAAAGCGTTGATCTAATCTCCCTTGATTCAGGTGACAAAGTAGATACCACATCCCCAATGGGTAAGGCATTTTTCCAGATAGCAGGCGTCTTTGCAGAGTTAGAACGAAGCATGATAGGTGCCAGGACAAAAGCAGGCATAAAAAAAGCAATGGCAGACGGCGTAAAGTTTGGCAGGGCGTTAGGTAGCACCAACAAAACAACGGCCTACAAGACAGAGAGAATAAAGATCTTCCTTAAGGCTAAGAAAAGTTATGATTGGATTAGCAAAGAATTAAAGGTAAGCAAACAGACAATAGCTGAAGTCAAAAAATGGATAATTACAAATTAGAACAAACTCAAGCTCTTATGAAAGCGGCTACAGCTGAAGCTGAACAAAAAGGAATAGAGCAAGGACTAGAGAAAACAGCTATTTCTATGCTTAAAGAAAAACTTGCAGAGAACTTGATAGCTCAAATTACTGGTTTATCTTTAGATAAAATTGCTATAATCAAAGCTAAATTATGATGGTGCAGCATAAATGAGTCAGTATCGATTAAATATATACTAGAAGATTTTCAATTAAGAGCTGCTTTCAAATTAATCCCACCTCAGTTTTCTATAAATGTTCATCATATAAATTAAAAATTTACAAATAAAAACTATCTTAATCAATTATTATGTTATTACGAGTGGATGAGCTTATTAATTTTTAGTAGTAATTCAATTAATAATTAAGTATAAAGTGTTTATAAACATAAACATTAGTTCTAATGAATTTCGATATAGATATTGTTATTTTTATTACTTACTTAATAATAAATGTTAGTTTAGGTTTATATTGGGGAAGAAGCAACAAAACTATTAGAGATTATGCGTTAGGAGGTAGAAATTTCAGCACTGGTACTCTTGTTTCCACCATAATGGCTGGTTATCTAGGAGGTGACTATCTTTTTATTACCTTAGCCCAAGTTTATAATACTGGGCTGCATTATGCTATTGGTTGCTTGGGAATGGCCTTTGGCTTGCTTTTAGTCGCTCGCATTTTTGTCCCAAAAATGGGGGAATTTCTAGGCAAAGTTTCTATAGCTGAAGCCATTGGTGAGCTATATGGCAAACGCGTGAGATTGATTGCAGCAATTAGTGGTTCAATAGTAGCATCTGGTTTCATCGCATTGCAATTCAAGGTTTTTTCTACTATTTTTAAATCTTATTTAGGAATATCCAGTGATTATGCAATTTACCTAGCAGGTTTTATAGTAATCTCTTATTCAGCATTTGGTGGCATTAGATCAATTGCTTTTACTGATGTAATACAGTTTTTTACTTTTGGTGTTTTGATACCAGTGCTTAGTATTATTATTTGGCATGAATATACTAACATTAATGGTTTTAGCTTTGAGCAGGCAATCAATAATCCAATATTTGATTATCGAGAATTTTTAGGTTTTTCAAATTCTAAATTTTGGTCATTGACATTTTTGTTTATTTTATTCTCATTACCAAGCCTTGATGCCACTCTATTTCAAAGAATAAGTATTGGCCGCTCTATAGAGCAAGTCACTAAAGCCTTCACTATTTCTTCTATATTGTTAGCACTAATTCTGTGTGGAATGTCTTGGATTGGATTTTTACTTTTCAATGTTGATCCTAATCTAGAGCCAGACAATCTAGTTCATTATATAATGAATAATTATGCTCATACAGGACTCAAAGGATTTATATTAATAGGAATCGGTGCTATGTGTATGTCTAATGCAGATGCTAATTTAAATTCATCTTCTGTAGTGCTAACTCATGACTTTCTTACCCCTTTAAATATTAAATTTAAAAATGAATTAATTTTATCTAAAATTATTGCCCTAATAATTGGAGTAATTGCTTTATTTTTAGCCTCATTAAACTATGATTTATTATCTTTAGTTTTCATGACACAAAGTTATAACTTGGTGGCTATACCTTTGATGTTAGCCATTTTAGGATTTCGTACTACAGAAAAATCAGTGCTAATAGGAATTATTGCTCATTTTATTTGCGTACCAATTTGGCGTCAATTTTTTATGGATGCTACAGGAATTGATAGTTTAGTACCAGGGTGGATCACTAATGCGATATTTTGTATTAGCAGTCATTATATTTTACAGCAACAAGGAGGTTGGATTGCCCAAAAAATATAATTCTTATCTTGTTGAATTTATCGAAAGCTTCAATTTTTCAACTTTTCTTAAAAATAATTTACCTAGAGAGGAATTAGTTTACACTAGTTTTGGGGTATTTGGCATCATATCAACAATTTGTACTATGTATTATATTTCGAGCATTTCAGAATTAAGAACTCTAAAATCGTTATTATATATTTATGAAAGCATGTTAGTGCTATCAGTAAGTATTGCTACTTATCCAGTTTGGCCAAAATCTATAAAGAAAGACTCGTTTGCTCAATTTATCTGGAGTTTGTCAATATTTTATTTACTCATAGTATGTAGCAGCTTTTTTGTTATGCTAAGTAACTTTAGTTCATTGGAAGCAGTTGTGTTTACAATTAATCTTATAGTAGTAGCGATCCTAATTAAGTGGAAGAACGCTATACTAATGATTACAGTTGGCTTATATCTGGGTTCTAAGTGGTATAAATATTATACAGGCTTTAGCATTGAAGAGATAGGACCAGGAATAAAATCTAGCTCTTTTATTTTGTATGCTTTTTTATTAATTGCTACTGCTGTTATTATCTTCCTTAAACCAAAACAAGAATACCAGGAGTTAACAGAAGAGAAAGCACAGCACTTAGCAAATACTATAGGCTATAAGGATGGAGAATTACAAAAAGCCTTAACACTAAAAAGCGAATTTATTCGTAATGTTACTCATGAATATCACGCACCAATGACTGGAATAATCAATACTGCTGAAGCCTTGCTTTCCAGCTACGAGTACTTAGATGATTATGGCAGGAAGAAAGCTATAGAAAATATTTACAAAAGCGCGGTAAGACTTGAGAGTTTTGATGCTAACATCAGAGATTTGGCTAGGCTCTCATCTGGTGAAGCTGAAGTTAATATAAGCTCAGTTAATTTGAGTGATTTGGTTGTTGATAGATTAAATGTATGCAAAAAATTATATATTGAAAATTCCAGGCAAAATGATTACTCATTTGTCACAAATATTGAAGATGATGTAATAGCCCAAGCAGATGAATATTACTTAAAGCAAACATTAGATAATCTAATTACTAATGCTATAAATTATTGCAAAAAAGGTAACATTAAACTTGAACTAGCTAAAAAAAATAATTACGTAAGCTTCAGCATAACAGATCAAGGTATAGGTATACCTAAAGAAGAGCTATTCGACATTTTTGGTGAATTTACGGTTAGTTCAAAAACGCGTACTCCTGCAGGTGGGCGAGGAGTTGGACTTGCCTTATGTAAAAAAGTACTCGAGATGCATAAAGGTACTATTTGGGCTAATAGCGGGAGTGGAGAAACTACTTTTACTTTTTCTATGCCAATAAAGTTTGATGATCTAGCCACTATGCCAAGCGAAGAGATACTAATAATAGCCAAAAATTTACTTAAAGAAGGTGCAAGTGTTAAATTAATTTCTAAAGCCACAGGCATAAGAGAAAATAGGATTAAAGCTTTATGATTATAATAGGCTTTAATTAGGTGGACAATAGTTATCATTTTAATGATTCAGATTCACTTATACTGCTTTTCTAATTATTCTAATTTATAGAAATTTTTTGCTTAGTAATTTTTTCTCAAAAAAGTATGATTAACCAAAAATCTTCTTCATAAGACTTTTTGGCTCAGGTCTAACTTGTTTTATCGCTGTCTTGACAGTCTCAAGTAATTCTTCCTTTAATGCATTGATTTGAATCTTAACTTCGTCTCTAATGTCTTCTGGTTGGAGAGAAACGCTGTTACCAATTTTTAAAGTATTTATAGCCGCTTCTCTAAGCTTAGTATTACAATATTTGCCCAAAGTCATACCTTCTTTTTTGGCAGCTTTTTGTACAGCAAGGCGTATTTCTAGTTCGATGCCTTTGATTGTCCAGGCTTGATTATTGGCATTACTTTTTTCTTCCTTAGTTTGACCCACTATGTTTACTCCAAATTTGCGATTATACTTTTAGTATGTAAAGTATAACTTATTTCATAACATGGTAATACTTTTATTAGAAATAGTCATACCTCAAAAATAGCCAGTATGTATTTTGGATTATAATTAGTTGATAAGCATCAAAATAGCATTAATTTATTGAACTTGGATGAAAACTAGAATTGTGATATAATACTTAAGCAAACAATGTAAGCAATACGTAGGTAATCCTTTATGACCTTAAGTAAATTTTTAGACCCGAAAAATGATGTAGCTTTCAAAAGGATATTTGGTAGCGAGAAGAATAAGGATATCCTCATTCACTTTATCAATGACGTACTCGAGCTAAAAGATAGTAGTAAGATAAAGGAAGTAACTTTCTTATCTACAGTTCAAATACCAGAAATAGCTGCGAAAAAGCAAAGCATTGTAGATGTGCTGTGCAGAGATGAAAACGGCACCCAAATCATTGTTGAGATGCAAGTATCACCTCAAGAGGGATTTGAGAAGAGGGCGCAGTACTATGCGGCTAAAGCCTATTCTAGCCAATTAAACAAAGGCAAACAAGAAGGCTCAAGATATGTTGACTTGAAAGCAGTAATTTTCATTGCTATTAGCGATAACATCATCTTTCCCGATAAAGTATTTTATAAATCTGATCATGTTATCTTAGATAAACATACTTATGCTCATGATCTCAAAGACTTTTCGTTCACTTTTCTAGAACTTCCTAAGTTTAAGATAACAGAGATTAATTTGCTTACCAATATCATCGAAAAGTGGTGTTACTTCTTCAAAAATGCGGACCGGACTAGTGAGGCTGATATGCTCAAAATAATAGGTTCCGATGGAGTAATACAAAGAGCCTATGAAGAGCTAAATCAGTTTAATTGGACTGAAGTTGAACTCCGTACATATGAGCAAGAAATCAAGCGCATCAGGGATAACCAGGCTACTGAAGATTATAAGATAAAACAAGCAAAAATGAAGCTTGAACAAGCCTTAGAGCAAGGTAAAGAAGAAAGTTTGTTAAAAGGCAGAGAAGAAGGTAAAAAAGAAGGTAAGGAAGAGATTGCAATCAACATGATCATGCAGGGTCTTGATTACAATTTAATTGCTCAAGTGACTGGTCTAGAACTAAAAAAGATAATTTCACTTGAAAAAAGTAATAGATAAGGAATCAAACAAGTAAGCAAGAAAGAATCAAAATCTCTTCAGCATGTTGGATAGATCAGCTAGAATATCAAATTGCTTCTCAGCAAAATGATTATTGCTGTCACTATCTACCATACTATTCTCATTTTGAGTTAAGATGTCTTGTGGTTTATTTTGCTTATGGGGTATATAACGTTCTGGGTGCCACTTTGCTTTTATAGCAACTCTCAGCATTGCTCCTGGATTTTTTACTTGATTCTTGCTTAATTGCATTGATACTGCAGAAAGTGCATTTTTAATTACCGTCTCGTCATTCTCTTTTACTATTTTAGTAGCTAAAGATTTGCTGTAACCATAATCCATCAACTCTCTAATGAGCGCAAACTTGTAATTTAATTCATTTGCCAAAGTTTTGATTTGATCTTGCCGCTTTTCCTCTTCCAAGTTCTTTTTCTTGATTTGCCATTCAATAGCTATAACTTTGCGTGATTCTTTGATTTCTGTGTAAGTCACTAAGTATTGTGTTTTCGAACTAATTTCGCTTTTGGCTTTTTCAATTAATTTAAGTTTTAAATCAAAATAATTTTGATACTCAGTTTTCTCAATTCCACAATATGCTCTCAATTCACAAATAGTCATTCTTCTATAACCGATAGATAAATACTGTAAGAGTAATTCAAATACTCTAATAGCATGAATGCTTTTCAGCTTAAGCGTATCTGTGATACCTATTTTGGTGAATTGATTTTTTAGTTGAAGTAGGTAAGGCTTTAAAAATGGACTAAATTCTAACAATACATGACCTTGTTTGGCTTCATATTTAGCTGCGCTTAGCCAAGAAACCTGGAGAAAATCGTTCGTTTGTGGATCATATATCTCTATGACTCGTTGCATAAGCCTTCTAGTTATCTTGCGTAATTCTCGATATTTGCCTTGTACATCAGTATCAGTAAATTTAGCAAACTCATCAATATCTAACTTATGTCGTTTAAAATCTTCGTCATTAGGACATATTTGAGTTAATAACCAAAGCACAACTTGAGACTCTTGTAGGCTAAGCCTATAGCGTGCTTCAATTAAAACATTACTCTTCACTATAAAACGCTGCTCCGCTATTGTTAAATCCTTGGTCATAAAAAGTATTCAGATTATTAACTTAAAAGTTATCCACAAAATACTAGTTCAGTCAAGTCGTTTTTAACAGCGTAAAAGTCGTTTTTA
>JAKONF010000201.1 GCA_022702085.1 Rickettsiaceae bacterium
TAACAGTCTATACGTTTCAGTAATAAAGGAATTTGGACAATTCAATAGAGAGGTTAGTGATTATCATTTTGGCTGCGTAGAATTGCCGATGGGACCATATCCACCGCCATTTTGTCCTAAAATTCCAGCTTTTGTGCCTACAGCTGCAGTGCAAACAATTTGTTCATTGGATGCTTCTGGAGCAACGATAAATTCAACTGTTAACAACCCTTGCGTAATTTCCAATTTAGTTAATAATTCAGTACGTAATAGTGCCAGAGTAACCTTAGATAATTTTGTGCCTTTGTGTAGTCCAGCTCAAGTAGCCTCAGGCAAAGCTTCAGATAAATGCGTAATTTTAAACAGGCTTGAGTTAGCCTCCGCGGCTAGCTCAATGCACGCAATTACTGCTAACAAGGATGTTGTTAAGCCATGCGACAAAGCGAATTCAAATATGCCTTGTGCTTTAATCTCGATTCCATTTAGTTGTAGCGTAAGTAGTAATGGCTGCCAAGATGGGTTTAGGGTTGTTTACGGTACCCAAGTTGGAAACCAATTAGTGCCAAGTGGTTACTATATTGATTCTCGCGAATTACCAGATTGTGGGCCGGGAATTTCCTCAAATTGTCAAAAAATTTGGGGTATCAATACTGGTGAATATAGGGACATAACTTTAGCTTACCCACAAATAGAATCAAGTTATGTAATCTCAGATTTAGTACAAAATTTTACTTTAAGCTATAATACAACAAATGCTCAAACAGGTTCTTCAACTTCTAACTCAGTTAATCTCGAAGCTAAAATTGTTCATCAAACTACCTCTTATTCGTCTGTATACAATAATCTGAAGCAGACTCCAGATGTGATATGTGCTTTTGCGTCAGACTACTTAGCCGGCTGCGTCAGCAGAAGGCCTGCTCCCAAAATTAAAGTATATGATTGCAACTCTAGTTTTGCTAAAAATAATGGTTTATCGTGCAGTAATAATAGTTATTTCACGCCAATGTTAGTAGGTTCTATTCAAGATGGCCAAAATGGAATAGATGCCACCAGTGCCGTATTTGAAGCATTATCATATAAGAATGATAAAACTTTAGCTTATCAAATCAATCTTGCTGGCTCAGATTATCTAGCGTTTGTAACTGATGATGATTATATCATGAAGCCATTTAGCGGTAGTCATTCAGTCAATCCATCAACAATATATGGTACTTATCAAAATGATGATCCACCTTATTATAAGGATGGCACAGTCAATAATGATGCAGTATATTTAACAGGCCTTGAATATATCAATACCAAATATGCTCAAGGTGTTAGTAATAATGGTAAATATATTCAAGGTGGGACTAAAGTTTGCTTACAAAACTTGGATGCAATTCACTGCCCTGGTGATACGACTAATTGCGTTTTATCAAATTTATTAAACAATAATATTGTTTCTTGTAGTGATTTTACCAATAAAACAACTAAGTATAATAATTTAAAACTTTGTACAAAAGCTGATAATAAGTGTCAAAACATAGACTCAATGCCAGGCAAAAACGGTGGCATCGGCATTCAAATTATGCAATGTACCGATCAGAATGATGCGGCATATTATTGCTACAATAGTAGTAATAATAAAGAAGTTTGTAAGTTAAGCTTAAAGCCTAGCGATATATATTTGCCAAGTGCTGATGATGTAATAAAAAATGGCAAATATTATAATGTTAATGGTAATACAGTAGATGGTAATAGTTTAGTGGTTAGCAATGGCAATAGTAGTAGCAATAACGCAAATAGTAATGGCAGCGTAACAGTCAAAAATAACGACAATACTACCAGTACTTATACTGTTAATAGCAATAATGGTGGTTTGAATTATAATAAAGACCTATATGTACTCCGGGATAAAACACCCTACGAATTAGGTGCTTGCATCAATGTTCCCCAGCCTAAATGCCCAGCTATAACCAATCCAGGGCCTGATGATGGTAATGCTACCTGGCCTGAAACATTGGTGGGGAACGTTGCTCAAGGTACCTGCGTGCAGAATGGTAAAACTAATAATCCTCAATCTCTAACTAGATATTGTACATCTAATATTAACACTGGCGAGGTAAAATTTCAGCCTTTAAAACTAGGACAAGGTTGCAAAGTTAATTCTATAACTTTAACTTCTAAAAATAATGAAGGAATGGAATTTGTAACTCCACAAACTGACATCAATAATAACGGTCAGCAGGGCAGTGTTCAACTCAATAAAGATTATTGGGATGGCAACCAGACATTCCAAGCTGGTGAGTATAATTCTAAATTAACTTTCAATATACAAGGAATGAAGAATATCGATTATTTCCGTATAACTCAGCTAGCTTACGATGATTATGTATTGATCAAGATTAATGGTAAAAGGGCATTTAGTGGACCTTGGAACTTCAACAATTTGTCTTACACTAATGGTCAAGCTTTGATAGATGGTACCTCACAGGGTGACCAAGATGGCTATAGAAACAATAATCTCAACTTTGATTTGGTGCCATATCTAGTTGAAGGTAGTAATATCATCGAGATCAAAGTAGTAGTATATGATATCGGTACTATGGCTTACTTGATTGAATACAAGATGAAATGACGCATTTGGTAAAATGAAGATGAGTAAAAATCCCAATGATTTATTCAAAGCTATCATTGAAAAAGATATAATAAGAGTTATAAAATTGTCTAAGGAAAAAGATATTGAAACTGGATCTTATGTCTATCATTATTACTATTCAGATGATCACATGTGCGCTGTAGAAGTTTTTAAAGTGTTAGCACTGATTTTAATAGAAGGTGAAAATAACTTTGGTGATAAAAGTGATTTTTATGCGTTTAAATTTTCACATTCAAATAACAACAAAGATAAATTAGAAATAGTTAAATTATTGATAAGGCCTAAAAAAGTAATAGATGAAATTGAGCAATCAGCAGAATGTTTTAAAGGTGAAAATATAGAATTAGCAAAAATAGATATTTTGTTCAAAGGATTTCAATCATTGATGCAGATAATAAAAAATCTTTTTGCCAAAGATGGAATTATGAATTTGCTGAATAGTTTTGCTATAGATCAACTTGAAAAAATAATGCAGCAGCACAAACAAAAACCTTTTACGCAAGTAATAAAAAATCTTTTTTGGGAAGAAGAAACTAAGA
>JAKONF010000079.1 GCA_022702085.1 Rickettsiaceae bacterium
TAAGTTATTTGTTTAGCTTTTCTACAGATTCTTTGTATTGAGTAGAATTTTTCAGTTTTTTCATATATTTTATAGTTCTACACATAGATCTTTTAAAAAATACATTATTAAGAGATGCATAATGACGGCAAAAAATATTTCTACATTGATTATTACCTGCATAGCCATCAACAAATTCCACATCTTATCCTGGTCCTTCCATATTTATAGAACGCTTCTTGTAAACATCAGTGATCTGGTCAATAATTTCAGAAGAAGATTAATAACTATTGTTTATTGCCTGTGCATCTTTCATATACAAATCTTCTGCAGAAGAAACTTGAACTAGGAAGGTTAAATAAAGTAATGTTATTGTCCTAAACATATTTTTCTCTTATATTCATCAATCAATTATGTGTTTATACTTCAATGCCCTAGCAGCGTATTTAGCACCTTCAAAGCCATCAGTTCTCACGATAATTTTTTTTACTTGTTTAAATTCTTTCTTCAAAGTTTTAAACATATAGTCAAGTACCATGATGCCATAATAATGAACGCTGTTAGGAGGATTAGTTAGAATTATATTTTTACTTTCGCATTTGGTTAAAAATTCACGTGCGCTCTGCAGATCTTGTATTTCATAAATAAAAGGCTCAGCCATCATAGCAAATTTTTTAACTGATTAACGTGCGATACCATGCTCACTGCTTTTTTATCAATATTTTCTCTAGTTGAACAGATGACCTTATTAAAGCCAAGTTTTAGCGCTTCTTTTATTCTAGCTTCGCTTTGAGTTACTTTTCTAACTTCACCTGACAAGCCAATTTCACCAAAAAAAATGCTTTGATTAGGTAATGGCTGATTATTAGCAGCTGATATCAGCGCTGCTGCTACTGCTAAATCTGCTGCCGGTTCGGTAATTTTGAATCCTCCTGCCACGCTCAAATAAACTTCATGGTTGGATAAATTCAATTTACAACGAGTGCCAAGTACAGCAATTATCATCGATAATCTATTTAAATCCCAACCTACAACTGATCTTCTTGGTGTTGGCATATTGGATGGAGCTATCAATGCTTGAATCTCAAGTAATAATGGCCTAGATCCTTCAATGCCAGCAAATACAGCAACGCCGCTTACCCCGCCTTCTCTATCCATCAAAAATAACTCTGAAGGATTAGATACTTCAGCTAGGCCCGTAGCCACCATCTCAAATACACCAATCTCATTAACCCCACCAAATCGATTTTTAACCGACCTCAAAAGTCGATAATGACTATTGCGGTCGCCTTCAAAATAAAGAACGGTATCAACCATGTGTTCTAAAACTTTTGGACCTGCTAGTTGCCCCTCTTTAGTAACATGACAAGCAATAAGGGTGATGATATTATTTTGCTTAGTATAATTGACTATATCATGCGCACAAGCTCGGATTTGTGAAACAGTTCCTGGAGCAGATGACAGATCAGATGAATGCATTGTTTGAATGGAATCAATGATTACTAATTCTAGTTTTGGCAAAAAACCAGCCATAGTGGAGATGATGTCTTCTGCATTTGTGGCAGCCAATACTTTGGTATTAGTATTTTTTAGATTTAACCTTTGCGCTCTGAGCTTGATTTGATCCACTGATTCTTCGCCAGTAATATAAAGGCAATTCATGCCACTTGAAGACAAAGTAGCACATAGTTGTAATAACAAAGTAGATTTACCAATCCCCGGATCACCACCAATAAGAATTGCCGAAGCCGCAACCAAACCTCCACCAAGCACACGATTTAATTCCTCTATAGAGGTTGGTGTACGTAGTTTTTGCTGTACGTTACCATCAAGAGTTTCAATTTTTTGCGCATTACCTGTTTTTGATATCTGTATTTTGCTATTACTAGCTGCTTCTTCCTCAATTGTACCCCATGAACCGCAATCATTACACTGTCCAGACCACTTAGAAGTGAAGCTACCACAATTAAGGCAAGCATATTGTTTTTTATTGGCCATAAGTTAAAAATAATAATTTACTATTGTTGTATAATTTTTCTTTCATTAGCCCAAAAGCATCGGGTAATTTAATATCCTCAGATTTAGATTGTTCGATTACAATTATTGCCTCATCTGCAAGCCAATCTCCATTAGTGAGCGAAAACATAGCTTTTCCGGTTAGGTTTTTATGATATGGCGGGTCGATAAACACTAAACTATATTGCTTATTAGCTTTAGGTAAAGAAGTTGAATCTAAATTTAAAAACTTAGTATTTTTCTCCTCACCAATATCTGCACTAAATTGACTAGCTAATTTTATACAATTTATATTGATATCTATAAATGTTACCTCTTTAGCACCGCGAGATATCGCTTCAAAACCTAGACTACCACTTCCGCAAAATAAATCGAGTACACTAGCTTCCTCAAGCACTATCTTTTCTAAAAACTCACCAGAAGTTAAAATACTAAAAATTGCTTCTCTGATTCTACTAGTGGAAGGTCTATAAATTGTTGTTTTGAGAGTCGGCACGAGGCGATTCTTATATTTACCTGCTATTATTCTTAACATATGTCATTTTAAAATATTGAAACATTATATTAGAAAAATTGGAAATAAATAACTAAATTTTTCGATTTTGCGTTTTTGACAGTAATATAATTTCGCAAAAAATTATTGTGGTAAAGATATAAATATCAGGAGGAAATT
>JAKONF010000083.1 GCA_022702085.1 Rickettsiaceae bacterium
TATACAGCAAAACTTGCTAAGCCATTAAAAACTGAATTTGTTATCAAAGATGGCATAGGTTATGGTATAAGTCATGAATATAAAGACGATAAATTTTCAATTAAGTCAGCTTTGGGTGGAGAAGAAGGAAAAATTAAAGCAGTTACCAATGTACCTAAAAACACTAAGTTTAAGAATCTACGTACCTATATAGTTGGTTCCGAAATTAACTATGATAAATACGCGATATCAGTATCTTATAGTAACTACATGAAAAGCTTAACTTCCAAGCAAATAGACATATTGGCTACTAAGACTTATCTATACGCAGTTTCGACTCGATATAAAGCAGATAAATTTGCTACTAGCATAAGTTATTTTTTCGGTGATCATAAGAAAAACAAGATAGATGCAACCACTATAGCTGCAGAATATAAAATTGTTGAAGGTTTGTTACCTTATATAGAAGTAAGTTATTACGCTGCCAAAGGAAAATACATACAAAATAATGTTATTAAAGTTGATAAATCAAAGGGTAAGGTACTAGCAATAGGTACTAAACTAATCTTCTAACTTAATTAAAAAATAACTTATTAGCAAATTATTAATAAACTATGTAAATTTTGTTAAAAAAGGCTTGCCTTGTAGCTAATAAAATGCGAATATTGCTGACAAAAATAAACATTTGTTAAAATCAGGAGATTATAATGAGAGCACTTCTTATTGAAGATGATTCTTCTACCGCAAAGTCTATCGAATTAGGTTTATCTGCAGAAGGAATTATTACAGATATTGCTAAAGTTGGTGATGAGGGTATCGACCTTGCCAATGTATTTGATTATGATATTATTATATTGGATTTGATGCTTCCAGATATCGATGGCTATGAAGTATTATTACGTTTAAGATCTAACAGAATTAAAGTCCCAGTTTTGATTCTATCAGGTCTTTCATCAGCTGATCAAAAAATTAAAGCTCTGGGTTTCGGTGCTGATGACTACCTAACCAAACCTTATAATAGAGGTGAGTTACTTGCGAGAATTCAAGCAATTGTCCGCCGTTCTAAGGGCCATTCAGAATCAGTTATAAGATTTGATAAAGTAACGCTTAATCTTGATACTCGAGTTGTAGAAGTAGATGGAAAAAAAGTGCATTTAACTAATAAAGAATACGCAATTTTGGAATTACTAGCTGTACGCAAAGAAAAAATGATTACTAAAGAAATGTTCTTGAATCATTTGTACAATTCTTCGGATGAACCAGAAATCAAAATCATTGATGTTTTTGTTTGTAAATTACGTAAAAAATTGAGTAAAGCTTCTGGTGGCACTAATTATATTGAAACTATATGGGGTAGGGGATATAAATTAATTGATAGTATTGCTCCAGACAATGATCGTAATATCAAGGCCAATCAGAAAGAGAAAGTTATTGATGGTTTTTCTTCAAATAATGACCTCTGTACTATCAAATAATTAAAGAATAAAAGTTGAATAATATTTACTGAAAAAATAACCTATAAATTATTTAAGCAATAAGAAACTTAAGAAAAATGTAATAATGATTTTTAAGTTTCTCAAATTAATCATAGCATTTCTGTAAACCTACTATCATTTTCTAATAAAGATTGCTAATTTTTACAATGCAAACAATATTAAACACAGACATAATCATTATTGGTGCTGGTCCTGCAGGATTATTTGCTATTTTCCAAGCAGGTATGCTCGGTATGCGTACACATGTAATAGATTCTTTGGAGATGATTGGCGGACAATGCTCAACTTTGTATCCAGAAAAACCAATTTATGATATACCAGCCTATCCGCAAATTTTAGCTCAAAATTTAATAGATAATCTTATGGAGCAAGCAAGACCATTTGCCCCAATTTTTCATTTAAATCAGCAGGTTAATAGACTTGAAAATTTTGAGGATAGATTTTGCGTTACAACTTCAGCAAATACTAAAATATCAGCTAAAGTTATTATTATTGCTGCTGGTTGTGGGTCATTTGGTCCCAACAAACCACCACTCAAAAACATAGAGCAATATGAACAAACTTCAGTATTTTATAATGTTAGAAGGCGAGAAGATTTTATTGATAAAAAAATAGTGATTGCAGGCGGTGGTGATTCTGCGGTTGATTGGGCTATTTCTTTAAGTGAAATAGCAAAAAAAATATATGTTGTCCATCGTAGAGATAAATTTAGAGCTTTACCCGAAAACGTTAGAAAACTTCATCAATTGAATGAAGAAGGTAAAATTGAATTAGTAATTGGTTATCAACTAGACCAATTAATTGGCAATGATAGTATATTAGACGCTGTACAGGTAAGAGATTTACATGGTAACACTAAATTACTTGAAGCATCCATTTTGTTACCTTTTTTCGGCTTAACGCAAAATCTAGGTCCTATTGCAGATTGGGGCTTAAATTTATCAATGCATCACATTACAACTTCCTTTCCTTACTTTGAAACAAATATAAAAAATATTTATGCAGTGGGTGATATAAGTAGTTATCCTGGTAAGTTAAAATTGATATTGTCTGGCTTTGCAGAAGTAGCAAGTGCAATTCATCATGCTTATGCTAGAGTATTTGATGGTAAAGCTTTGCACTTTGAATATTCTACCTCTAAAGGTACTCCACGGGGGGCTTGAATTTTGAATTCTAAAACAACTAAAGCTGATATAATAGATGGCAGTAAACTAGCAAAGAAATTGCAGAACTTGCTTGAGGAAAAAATATTTTATTTAACCAATAAATTAAAGATAATTCCTACCTTAGCGATTATTCAAATAGGTGATAATCACGCTAGTAATACTTATATAAATAATAAACAAAAAGCTGCAAAAGCAATTGGCATCGAAACCATCATTATCAAATTACCTCAAGAAATTTCTACAGAAATATTAATCAAAATAATTACTGAGCAGAACAATAACCATTTAGTTTCAGGAATAATAGTTCAATTGCCACTACCTATGCATATTGAAAGGCATTTAATATTAGCTGCCATTGATCCTCAAAAAGATGTAGATGGCTTTCATCCGCTAAATGTTGGTTATCTTCATATTGGTATAAGACAAGGATTTATCCCTTGCACAGCTCTGGGCATAGTTGAACTGATAAAATCGTGTGATGAACCTATAAGTGGCAAGCATGTAGTAATTATTGGTAGGTCCAATATTGTCAGTAAACCTTTAATGGCCTTGCTACTTTCGCACGATGCTACGGTGACAATTTGTCATTCTAAAACATTAGAATTAGCTAGTATAACTACTAAAGCCGACATAGTTGTAGCAGCTGTTGGCTCACCCAAGAAATTCAATTCGCAATATTTTAAAAAAAATTCTATAGTGATTGATGTTGGTATAAATCGATTAGGTGAAGAATTAAAAATCATTGGTGATGTAGATTTTGATGACGTAAGTAATCACGTTAAATATATCTCGCCAGTACCAGGTGGGGTAGGTCCAATGACAATATATTTTCTACTACACAACGTGGTAAAGGCCGCTTGCCTGCAACATAAAGTTATTGAATTTGATGATTAATCTAATAAACTCAGTTAAAAAATTAATCATGCAAGCAGGAGAAATTGCTCTTGCTAAAAAAAGATTAGGATTAAAAATCGATAAAAAGATTGATCAAAGCGTTGTAACTGATGCCGATATTGAAATTAGCGATTTGATATTCACAACATTATCTGAGCTTTATCCATTATTGCCTATAATTTGCGAGGAACGTCCGCTATATAAACTAAATACTAATAACTTTTGGCTCATCGATCCAATAGATGGTACTCGTAGTTACAGTAAAAATAAAGAAAGCTATACGATAAATATTTGCTTAATTGAAAATAGCTCTCCTAAACTTGGTTTTATTTACCAACCAGAATTAGCTAAATTATATTATACTGATCATCAAGGAAATTTGGCTGTTGAACAGCAAGGATCAATAATAACATCACTAAATCCAGTTAGATCAAATATGATTGCCGCCGTTAGCTCAAAAAACCTTAATTCAATGACCAAAAACTTTCTTGAAGTTAATCATATTCATGAAATAACTTCAATGGCAAGTTCGATTAAATTTTGTTTAGTGGCAGATGGCACTGTAGATGTTTACCCAAGATTTGATGAAATCATGGAATGGGACGTTGGTGCTGGACACGCGTTAATAAAAGCAATTGGCGGCGAGGTTGTTGATCTAGATAATAAACCATTAACTTATAATAAACCCTTCTTCAAACATCCTAAATTCATTGCCTATGGCAAAAAATGGCTAGAAACTGCAAATAAAAAAGCCGCAAATGAATGTATTTGAGCAATATATTATCAATAATCACGGTCAAGAAGGAAAAAAATGGCTAGAAAATATGCCAAACTTAGTAGCGCAATATGAAGTCAAATATGGATTGTCTAATTTAACACCAGTAAATAATTTAAGCATTAATTATGTTTTAACTGGCTGGCAACAGGATTTGCCAATAATTTTGAAGATGAGTCTGGATTTTTCAGCTTTGAAACAAGAAGCTGAAGCGTTAGAAGCTTTAAAGCATGCTAATGTTCCTAAACTAATCAATTATGATGACGGGTTGTTACTGATGACTAGAATAATTCCTGGCATTACCCTAAAAGAATACATTAATTCAAAATCGCAAAAAATTAAGGATTCAAACAAGCGAATTGCAATATCTTGTCAGATCATCAAATCAATACAGCAAAAATTTATAGCTAAAGTTCATAATTTTCCCCATATTGAAGATCAGTTACGTATTTTGGATCAAAATATAGCAAGCCTACCAAATTCGTATTTAATAAAAGCCAGAGAATTGAGAGATAAATTGTTAAAATCAGCAAAAGATAAACAAATTTCTCAAATTTTATTACATGGCGATCTTCATTATGAGAACATAATTCTTCATTATGAGAATATAATTTTAGCTGTAGATGACGATAATGAACAAGAAAAATGGCTAGCTATTGATCCAAAAGGAGTGATTGGGTACCCTATCAATGAAGTTTGGGCAACTATAATAAATATAGAGCATGATTCACAATATATAGCTGAATATTTTAATTTCGATCTCATGGAAGTTAGAGAATGGTACTTTGTTCATTTGATGCTAGTTGCTTGTTGGGTGGTAGAAGATAAAGGTAATCCGCAACATTTTTTGAAATATGCTGCGGAAGCTTTAAAATTGATATCAGATAAATAGCTAGAATGACTATTTAACAATAATCCACATCAATGAGTAAATAATTGTTGAGGTGAAGATAGCGATAAATATATATGGAATAGTCATTTGATATTTAGTGATTCTGCTTGGAGCATTTTGCTCAGTTAATTCATCAGACAATTTTTTCATGAAAAATTTATGATTTTTTTCCTCTAAATCAAAAATTATGCGATCTAAAGATTGTAGAGTTATTAAAGTACGCCGCAAATTTTGTATCCAAGCAATAGTTAAAAATAAGCCAATAATGGATATACCTGATAGAGATAACCGGAGTACATAGCTGCCATAAGAGGCTGGTAAGTTTTCAGTAGCTTGCTGAACAAAAGGAATAACAGCGATAATAGCAGCAAAAAGTGCGGTATAGTAACTATTTACGCCATCCCTTTTATCTTCTTGATGTTGCTTACTGGCTAATGCTAATTCATATATTTTAGTTTCTGACAAAAACTCTTCTTCCATATTTTGATATCCTTATAAATTATCTTTCTTCTAATATTAATTTTTCATATTCATTGTGATCAGTTTAATATTGATCGTTCTAAACTTTTAGCCAGTAATAGATAAACGTAAATATCAAGGAAATAGTATTGTATATAATATTTGTTTCGTTATCTAATTCTTTTAACGCTTTAGTTAAATTATTAAGTTCATTAAATAGCAAACATCACTTTGTTATATCAGGCGGCCGATAATTCTCGTCATGCTTCACAAGTAGTTCACGTGCAATGAAAGATTTATTTTGCACTATACCTATTGCTATAATGCCTTGTTTTTCTCTGAATAGAGCAGGCAAAATGCCTTGGTATAATACTTCAATTTCATTTTTATCATCTATCATTTTAAAACTAACGGTCTTGATATCTATTTTTTTTATTGATTTTACAATTCCACCAAGCCGCAGTTCCTTGCCTGTTGACATATTTATAATTTGCGTAGGTGTTACAAAAAAGGTGATGTTACTCTCCAAATTATAGAGTATAATAGCCACTCCTAAAGTAGCAGATACAATACACAACAAAATTATAAAGAGCCTATTTTTTGTCTTCTTTTGCATTTAAAGATTTATAAAGTTGATAATTAATTATAAAAACAATTATCAACAACATCACTGTTGCGAAATATGAAGCAGCAACATATTGCATGATCAATTTCCAACAGTTTTTGCTTTTGCAAGTTCAATTGACAATTCTCTAGCTCTAGAAGGATTCATGTTTGCAATAACAGGAGCTACTTTGATCTCTTTCATATTACTCACTACTTGCAATAAAACTGGCATTTCTAATCCATCAAATATTTTTGCAGCTTCGCGCGGTCTCATATTTTCATAAATTTTAACCAAACTCATGACTTTAGCATTTTCTTTAGTATCATATTGCTTCATCACAATCTCAAGTTGAGTCTGCAAAGATTTGAGTTCATTCATTTTTTGATCAATTTTATTTTCTGTAGCTTTTAGTACTTGCTCTTTGACAATAAGATCTTCTTGATTTTTGTTTAATTCTTCCCTTCTCTTTGATAGTTCTTTTAATAATTTAACTTCAGAATTATCGACATTTGTAGGATTAACAATATTATTTTGGGTGGGTAATGTTTGTTTATGATGCTTGATATTTTCTTTGTCAGTTCCTTTGACAATCTCATTTTTATGATTTGAAAATTTAATCTCGGGAGCCGATTGTTTCAATAAATCAATTTTTTCTCTAGCGCCATTTTGATCATCTTCCTGTGAGTTGTTTTGTTCTGCGTAAGCAGTACCTATCAGTACTGAAGTTGCTGAGGTATCTAGGGCATATTGGGTTTGTTCTTGAACTCTATCAAATAATATTGATGCTTTAGCAACCAGAGTAAGAATTAATATAACCAATAAAGTCGAGAATAAATTTATTTTCATTTTTTTGCGCTAATTCTTCTTAAAGTGTCGTAGTAATTTAGATTATTTTCTTCAGGTTTTTTTGTTATGATATTTGTTACGGTATTGGTAAGATCATTTTTATGTTTAAAGATCTTATCATCATAATAGTCTTCATTATCTATTAAATCTTCATCAGTGAATCTATCATTCATCTCATTATTATGGGTCTGCTCAATTCCGCTTTTTTTTAGAATAGTTTGATATCTATTACTGGGTTCAGTATTAGATTTTTCCTTTAGAGCAGTATTAAAATATTCTCTTTGTTCTTGTTTTATAGAGCGAATTTGATTGCTCAATTCCTCTGAAATATTATCAGCAAGATCAGTCAGAATTTTAAGCTCTTGACAGTTTGTTTTAGCTTCATCTACAGAAGTTTTGAGTTCAGTACTAGTGATTTTAGCTACTTCACTCAAATCTTTAACACTAGCTTCCGCTTTAACTATCGAAACATTTAACTCTTTAATCATTCTAGCAAATTCTACTCTGCTATTTTGTAAATCTTGAATTCTACGATTAAGCATCCAACAATAAGTGATGCAAATACCAATCATTATTAACAATATAAAATCAAGGATCAACATTTGATTTAATCTTCAATAAGATGTTTAAGGTTAACAGCTACTTTATTTTCAACTTTGCCAATCTGGCCTTTAAAAATATTGACGTTACCACAACGCACTGTAATGTCTTTATCGTGTTTATGTTCCATGACGATAGTATCGCCCACTTTAAGATTCATTACATCGGAGAGCAATACAGGTTTATTAGTAATTACTGCTTCAAGTGGAAAATCGACATTATGAACAGCTCGAACCATTTGTTCTTCCCATGCTGCGTCATTACCAAATTTATCACCAAGAAAAACTTGTTGCATCTGTTCTTTAATTGGTTCAATTGTTTTATAAGGAATAACCAAATCTATTTTATCTCTACGATTATCAATTTCGACATTGATTTTAAGTACTATGATGGCATCGCCAGGTCTCGCAATAGCTGCGAAATTACGATTAGATTCAAGTCTTTCAAAAGCGAAAGTTATTGGAGTAACAGGTTCAAAAGCTAAACTTAATTCTTGTAACATCACTTCGGCGATTTGCCTAGATAATCCTTGTTCAATTGAAGTCAAAATTCTACCAGCAGCGGCTTTACCAGCTTGATTCACATTTTTTTTACCACCAAGTAAAATATCTACAAATGAAAAAATAAGATTGTTATCGAATATGAGTAAACCTAAATTTTCCCATTCAACTGCCTGAAAAACAGTAATTGAAGAGGATGAATTGATATTTTTAAAATAACCGCCAAATCTCAGTGAATTACATTCAATAATTTCAATATCAACTGGTTCTGAAG
>JAKONF010000087.1 GCA_022702085.1 Rickettsiaceae bacterium
TTTAGCTGAATTATGTTATCATCACCAGTTATTTTAAATAAATTACATATAGCACTCTCTATCCTTTTGTGAAACTCAGTCCCTGATACGTTTATTTCTAGAGAACTCAGAATGATCCTTGAGTGAATTAATTCGTCAACGAAATTCTCTATGTCACTTTCACTGTAATCCTGATTTTGATCACAAAATTCTGCGTATAAACTTTGCAAAGAGAATGTATTCTTCTTTTTCAAGTATAGAAAATCCAGAAAATCATTCCCTTCCACATAAGATACATTTCCTATATTGATTCCGTTAACTACTGAATAGCTCGTATATTTAAATCCCTCATTATCAGCAATAAACGAATCATTCACATAGAATTCAATTGAATTCTTAAATTTACCAGAGATATATTTTCCTATACCATTTAATGCGAATGCATCAAGCCTTATCTTACTATATAAATTTCTATCTCCCTGTGTTGTATCTATAGATAAAGAGACGTCATTATCTTCGAGATGTGTCGTTGAAATGGCGGAGAAAATACCAAAAGGGGTACTCCTCTGGGTCATTCTTAAAAAGTATTTCAGAAATGTTTTTTCAACTGCTTTCTTCTTTTTTGGAATTGTTATTTCACCTTTGATATAATTTATCAACACCTTGTAAAACTCGATTGAGGCCAGAGCAATTGCATTCTTAAAAACTGTATTAGACATAGAGTCAACAATTAAGCTTTCAATATCGCATGAATGAATATCCTTTTTCCCGAATACAGATGACCTCACAACCACTGTAGAAAGCAAATTATAGGTGCTTTTCATATATTTATTATTTAAGAAAATGAAAAATTAAAGCAGTGATCCTAAAAGCGTCACTGATTCCAGCCTTTCTTCAAGATTCCTATTATGATCGTAAACAATTATTTCATTTATATCTAATTTTTCGTACAATTCAATCATCTTATCACTACAGTAACTCTCATTGCCTACAATCTTCATGCTATCAAGTAAATCTAAATTTGATTCACGTATAAATCTATTTAAGCTCTTCTCACTTCTAATACAGCTACAAAATACAGCTGCATTAACGGTGGGTAGCTCATCAAATTTTTGATGATATTTTTCCTTGTATACTTTAATTATTTCTATATAATAATTTAAAGGCTTTTTCACATGAAAAGTAGACAGACTAAAACTTAAATTTAAATCTATCGACTCAAGTGCGCTTTTTAGGCTGGTACCTAATAGCCATTTTTTAGGGTACCCTCCTCCATATGGTGGCAACGGCACATATTTACTATCAACTTCACAGTTAAATTCTTTTGATAAAAAGCCCAATAAATCAATAATCTTTTTATTAGAATAGTCAGGATTCGGAGTCTCATTTAACAACTCTTGCATATGCTCAGGAATCCCTCCTCTCGCAATACCTAAGTCGATTCTATTAGGAAAAAGCGCTGATAACATTTTGAATGTAGTCGCAATTTTATATGAATTATGATTATAAATACTTACCCCAGCAATACCAATTTTAATTTCTTCAGTTAAGCCTGCTAATACAGTAAGCAAAATGTCTGGATTTGTCCAAGAACATAAATCATTATAATGTTCTGCCATCCAATACCTACTGTAGCCAATCCTCTCAAGAGTTTGAACAAATTTAAAAGTGAAGTTCAATACATCTATTGCTTGGATATGAGGCGGCATGAAATACCCAAAATCTAAGACACCTAGCTTTCTGTTTTCCATTTTACAAATATTTTAAAATGCTTCAAAATCAAGTAACAAGGCTTTATCCCAACCTAACAACTTTGTATTGTCTATTTTTTGCAACAAGGCCATTCCGAGTCCTGGAAGCCCACCTAATATTCCATATTTGTAGAAACCAGTAAGGCATTTCTCTTGAACTATGTTCTGCAGCACTTCTGTATTCCAATACTTACTGAGATCGATAGCATCACTATTTTTAGTTACTATTGCCAATTTATCATACATATAAATAATTCCAGAGGCTCCATGACAAAAATCTAAGCCAATTTTTACGCCTTTTGGCAAAATCAGCTCATCACAAGAGCTTAACGCTTTTTCAACAGTAATTTTTTTGCAATACTTAAGTGCAATACCAAATTCATTCAGGTAACTGGAATCTGCTAATGTTTTACCTGCAAAAAAATAAGAAAAGCTATTAGATAGCAATCCGTGACACCATCCCTGCACATTATAGACATCTTCTACAACAGAACTCCCAACAATATTTGGGTAAGCATATGGAGAGTACTGGCTTGTTCGTTGGCTAATCAACCAGTTAATTGCTCCTCTTATTAGTACTTCACATTTACTCTTATTTATATCTGCCTTATAAAGTTTGCATAAAAAATATACAATAGAACTAATACCATGTCCTAATCCTAAATTATAAAATGGTTTGGGATTTAATGCACCTGGCGTATTTGTAGATGTGTAATAATCTAACCATGTACATGAGTCCTTATCATTCCAAATAGCGTTAGTTTCAAGAATATCAAGAATTTCATGAAGAGCCTGATTGGTTAAATCTGTTTTTTCACGCTCTAGAAAATACTGTGCTTTACCTAATGCACCTACAGTATAATCATACAATTTATTCTCTCTATCCCAACTTAGACTTTTTTTTATTGCATAATCAATATCATCAAAATTCTCCAAATACTCATTTGATAGAAAGCCATTATTAACTAGAAAGCAGCTTAACCATGCTATGCCAGGTAGACCATGTGCAAACTTATAGTTAAGCACATAATCATTTGCAGTTTCTGAGTGGTAATTTAATATATCATAAGCTTTTTCAATACTCTTGTTATCATTAAATATCAATCCATATCTTAAGTAGTAAAAAACTTCTGATAATGCTCCACTAAGTATTTGGCAATGTCCATCAAAACCATTTTGAGATTTCTTATTTATTTCGCCTAGGATTTCAATATATTCTTTCATGACTTTGGTAAAAAGATAAGGGAGAGTGATTATACAATCACTCTCCCTTATCTTTTGTTATTTAAATTATTCTGAATCTACTACACCCGTACCTTTGCAGCTGTTTTTGCAAAAGCCAGACGTACAGCTTGGTTCTACAGCATCTAGGGCACGTCCGCCTTTGATATGTTGCAAAGCAGCATCATCTAAAATCGACACTGTTTTCAAGTTCAGTTTGAGGGGGCGAGGTGACTTTACTACGCTTTCCATGTTTGAAAAAATGTGAAAATGTGAATATGAATTGAGTACACCACTGCATCTTAAGTAGTTGGCATCTACAAGGCACACAGCAAATTCCCTTTCAACTGCCAGTTGAAAATAGATTTATTCTGCTTCTAACGCTCCTGACTTATTGGCCTTTACACACTAGAAAGTTTTGAAATACTATCTGCTATCATGTTGTAAAAGAAGAAAGAAGATCATGCAGACAAAAGGAAAGTCTGCCAATTTTCACGACATTTCACTTTTTCCACATATTTCCTTCAGAGTGTCTTCAAATCACATAAATACACAATTTAACTTGATTTAATATAAATAATCCAAGCAAAGAGTGGTCAGTCTTTTAATTAATTAGCTAGTTTGGACTCTATTTGCAATGGATTTACGACATTAAAACGTGCTATGCATTTGTAATAATGTCATTTATTCATGAAAAACATTAGTATGATCTAGTTATCGAATAATTTAAAATATATAAGTAATAACTTATAATTAATTAATATAATTTATAATATATATTGCTTACAGAATCCAATATCATATCATGCAATCATTCTAGATGTGTTAGCCCCCTACCCAATTTCGCACTTTACTCTATCAGATAGGAACTTAGCTTGTAATGTTTCACATAGTAATAAGACGAAAAGCACAAACCCCAAATCTCATATTTCCTACTTTACTCATTCATTAAATGGGAAAATGAGGCAAATATTGAGTAAAGACTATTTCAATTGCTAGACAAGCATCTTATTGCTAACTATCAGAATGTTGGGAAATTTACTGTAGAGAGTAAGAGATTAATAG
>JAKONF010000092.1 GCA_022702085.1 Rickettsiaceae bacterium
ATTATTTTCTGGATTATTTTCTGAATTTGTTGACGAAGATATCTGAGTAGCTTCACTCTTGTCTAAAATTTTTGCATTATACTCGGTAATTTCTTCTATTAATTTTGATAAGACTTGATGCTGCCTGTTTACAATATTCAACTCAGCACCTTCTTTGATAAAAAACTCTATAAATTCAGATTTTTGTCTATCATTCAGCTTATCGTGCTTTACTATCAAAAATAGTGGAGTCTCTTCATTTTCATTTCTTGAATTAACTAGTTTTGCTTTAGTTTCTTGATTCATATTTTCAAGAATTTTTTTGAACCAAGATAAATCTGCTTGTTCTGCGGCTTTGAATATTGGCGTTAGGTTATTATCCTCTTTAGCATTAATTTCTGCTCCTCTTAATATCAAATATTCAATTATTTTTGACTGTTTTTGATTAAAAGCAATTAGTAGAGCTGTATTTAATGCTTCAACAAGACCTAATTTAATTGTACTATTTTGAAGTATTCTAATATTTAATTCGATTTTCTCTATATCTTCATTAATAATTGCTTGAGTCAGATCATCTATAATCTCATTTTTGTATTTAATATTACCTGCTGCTGCTGCTTTCTTCATTACTTAATTGCTCCAAAATTAAATTGAAATATTCAATACCGAAGATTGAATTAGGTCAATAAAAATTATTCCATAAATTGAAATTTCGTGTTTTTAATATGCTTTTACTTTACAGATACGTGTATCTGTATCCAACTCAGCCTGCAACGAAATTTCTATCATCGGAAGACGTAATATGTCCATGGCAATTTCTGGCCATTCGATTAAACAAATATTATTTTGCATTGCCTCTTCGAGTGCTAGTTCATACAACTCATTTCCATCACGCAAGCGATATAGATCATAATGATAAATAGTAAAATTTTTTGCTTTGTAAGTTTGTAAGATGTTAAAGGTAGGACTAGTTACATTAGTATCCATTCCACAAAAAAACTTAATTATTTGCCGAGCAAAAAAAGTTTTGCCTGCTCCCAAATCACCTTTTAAGATGATTAGCTCATCTCCTTTCAAACTGAAAGCAAAATCATTAGCAAATTTTTTTGTGTCTTCTTCAGATTTTAAAATGATTTCTTGCGGTAAGTTCATTTTAGTTCAACTTACATTTTCTAGCCTAATTTCAATTATGAAGTTAGGCATAACGTTGTGCTTTATTGCTGCATCCCTAAGAGCAGCTAATTTATATTCTAATTCAGTATGTTGAACATGAAATTTTTTAGCATTGCCAGTAAGCACTAAAGCCGAATGAATACCAACATTTTCAGCCCCTAAAATATCAGTATCAAAGGTATCCCCTATCATCAAAATTCTATCTCTAGAAATATTAGGTAATTGCTTGAGTACTTTTTCATATATAGCAGTTTCCGGTTTGCCGGTATATATTACTTTACCTCCCTTTCGCTCGATCTTGGCTGCGAAAAAACCTGGACAATATATTTGAGAATTTCCTTTAGATATTATCGTATCGGGATTTGCGCATATTACCAGAATTTTCGAGGCTGCTGCATGCTCCAGCAGATGATCAAACTCCGTCAAATCTTCGCCTTCGTTACGAGCTAAACTCAGCACCATCATATCAGCTTCATCAACTTTGTGTACTATTTCACAGTCGAGCCCTCTCATTATCTCGTCATTACGATCCTCACCTAAATGATAAACTTTTGGCCGAGTAATACCCAAGGTAGCTTCACTGTTATTAATCAATTCACGTGCTACCTCGCCGGAAGTAATCACCATTTCAGTAGTAACATTTATGTTCCATGATTGAATTCTTAGCAACGCTGCAGAAGTAGGTCTTGGCGAGTTGGTGACAAAAAAAACTTTTTTTCTAGTTATGATTTCATTTATTGTTTCAACAACTCCTGGGTATATTTCCTCTCCCTCGACAATAACCCCCCACAAATCAAATAAAAAAACATCATAATCGTCAACAACAGAAAAGATGTTTTTAAATAGCAATTTATTCATTTTGTATGTCTCCTTAGCTCTAAGTTTTACTATGAAATTGCTATGCTTTAATATATAATTTTGTCATGTTTTATCAGTAAGCAAAAAATATGTCAAATGAAGATCAACAAATACCCCAAGATGAATATAGCGCCGGTTCAATCAGAGTTTTAAAAGGTTTAGATGCCGTTCGTAAGCGACCTGGCATGTATATTGGTGATACTGGCGATGGTTCAGGTTTACATCACATGGTCTACGAAGTAGTTGACAATGCTATCGATGAATCACTAGCTGGTCATTGCGATAGAGTGGACGTAATATTAAATCCAAATGGCTCAGTAACTGTTCGAGATAATGGCCGTGGTATTCCTGTTGATATTCACGCAGAAGAAGGAATCTCAGCAGCAGAAGTGATCATGACGCAGTTACATGCTGGTGGTAAATTTGATCAAAATTCATATAAAGTCTCGGGTGGCTTGCATGGCGTTGGCGTGTCAGTTGTTAATGCTCTTTCAGAGTGGCTTGACCTGAAGATTTGGCGCTCAAATAAAGAATATTATATGCGTTTTAGAAATGGAGTTAGTGAGGCACCTCTTAAGTTAATTGGTGAAAGTACTAACAAAAAAGGCACAGAAGTTACTTTTTTTCCTTCAGCTGAAATTTTTGATTCTATAGAATTTAATTTCTCCACTCTAGAACATCGCCTTAGGGAGCTTGCTTTTTTAAATTCAGGAGTAAGAATTTTTCTTGCAGATCATCGCTTTGAAGAAGCTAAAGAAATCGA
>JAKONF010000094.1 GCA_022702085.1 Rickettsiaceae bacterium
CCTGCTAAAGTTTCTAAAAGTGATATCAAACTACCAGTACAGAGAATTGCTAAATTAGTTTATGATCAATATCAAGCTCAGCTTAACTATTCTAACGTGGTTGATTTTGGTGATTTATTAATCTACAACAATGAATTACTCTTTAACCACTCAAGTTTATTGGAACATTATCAACAGCGTTATAAGTATATTTTAATTGATGAATATCAAGATACTAATGCTGTACAATATGTTTGGGCCAGAATGCTCGCTAGTGGCTGGAAAAATATCTGCTGCGTAGGCGATGATGATCAGTCGATTTATAGCTGGCGAGGAGCTGAAGTTGGTAATATTTTACGATTTGAAAAAGACTTCCCAAACGCTAAAATCATTAAGCTACAAGAAAATTATCGCTCTAGCCCAGAAATTCTTCAGGCAGCTTCTAGTTTGATCAATAACAATAAAAATCGTCATGCTAAAAGTTTGTGGACGGATAGAGCTGATGGCGAAAAAATCAAAATTGTTACTTGCTTCAGCGATAGAGAAGAAGCACGTTTTGTCGGTGCTGAAATTGAAAAATTGGTTACGCAAAATAAGTACAAAGCTGGTAACATTGCAATATTGGTAAGAGCTGGTTTTCAAACTCGGGCCTTTGAAGAGGTTTTTATTAGCAGCGCTTTGCCTTATCGAATAGTTGGTGGGCTGCGTTTCTATGAACGAATGGAGATCAGAGACGTTTTGGCTTATATTAGAATTACTCTGAACAATAACGACAATATGGCCTTGGAGCGAATTATTAATACGCCGCGGCGAGCAATTGGTAACACTACGCTAATGCAAGTCAAAGAATTTGCCATATCGCAAAGTATCTCATTGCTCGAAGCTGTTCGGCAGATGCTCAATAAAAAATATTTGAAAGGCAAAGTATATGACTCTTTAACTAAATTGGTAGATCAATTCGATGTCTGGGCATTACGTTATGCCAATGAATCAGCTTTTATCGTTACTAAAGCTATAGTTGATGAATCTGGTTATCTTGAGATGTTAAATCTTGAAAAAACTGAAGAAGCACGAGGCCGCATGGAAAATATCGGCGAGATGCTCAAAGCTATAGGTGAATTTAATAATATTGTTGAATTTGTTGAGCACTCAAGCTTAGTGATGGAGCATGAAGATCTTGAAAATAATTTTGGTGGTGCTATTAATATTATGACCTTGCATGCTGCCAAGGGTTTAGAATTTGATTTAGTATTCTTGCCTGGTTGGGAGGAAGGAGTATTTCCTCATCAAAAAGCCTTGCAAGAAGAGGGTGAAAAAGGTCTAGAAGAAGAACGCCGCATCGCTTATGTTGGTCTCACTCGGGCTAAGCGAGAAATATACATCACTAAAGCTGAGAGTAGAAGAATCTTCAACGAGGTGCTCAATTCATTGCCTTCACGCTTTTTAGCCGAAATTCCTGAGCAAGTATGCATTAAAACTTCTTCAACGCGTGGAGTGAATAGTTACGTAGGATCACAGCATTATACTTCATTTCGAAATTCACAGGGTAATTATCAAGGAAATCAGCAAGGCCAAAGTTATCTTGGTAACCGCCCTGCTTTCAATTCCTATTCATCATCCGCAAGTAATTCTTCAGTTAATAATAACAGTAATATAAGGCCAGGTAATAAAGTAAAGCATCCAAAATTTGGTTCAGGCATTGTCATCCGCGTTAAAGATGACAGCTTAGATATTGTTTTTGAAAACCAACCTGGCGTAAAAACCATTAAAATAGGCTATGTTGAAATATTAACCTAAAGAACTATCAAGCTGATATGTCAATTAATTATTTGACAGAGCTTTTAGGTCAACATCAATTATCAAAATTATTTTCGTTCCCATTATATATGCAATCACCAGATAAAGTAGTTCCTATTTTAAACCAATCTTCATTCAAGTTTTCCATACAATTATTTATTAAATTAGGATCATAATCAGAAGGGCAGCTATTTTTTATGTCATTTCTGCACTGTTTAATTCTAATTGCGCCCTCATCAAGTTTGTCGAGACATTCAAATCTTTCTTTGGCATTATCAGCATTTTCTTTACAAATTTCAGCCTTTTGTTTTGCAATCTCATATTCTTTTTTACATTTACTATGAGGGTCAGCATTTTCCTTTAGCTCATCTTTACATTCTTCATATGCTTTTTTAACTTTTTCAACATCAAATTTTTGACCATGCGTAGTTCTTATGGTGCCTTTAAGATAATTTAGGTAATGATTAATATTCTTGTATTCCAATGTGTTTTCAATAGCTTCTTTATATTTTTTCCAATCGATATGAATTATATCTATTCCACTAGATCTCGCTATGTACGACTCAGCGTATAATGCATTAGTAGAAATGATATTTGGTGATGAATCGTTATCTATTCCAAATTTGATTATTGCCATATGAGCAATCGCAATGGCAATAAGCGGTTTTGATTGTTTAATAGACATAATATGAATATAACTACTTTTTAACTGTTCATTATCTTTGAATAAATCTGCAAACTTATTGTGATTTAAAGGCTTATATAAATTAGTTTTATGATTATGAAATTCTTCCCAGTTTGAATAAGAGTTTAATTGTATATCTGGATTGTTTGATAGACATGTTGTTGTAAAAATTGTAGGAAATTTTTTAGACGTTTCAAAACAAAAAGTACCAGGACTAATATTACCTTTTTTCAAATCATTTGACGCTTTTCCTATATTAATAATCTCTGACTTACTATCACTAAACCCTATTCCATTACCTAATTTACCATTGTTTTGAGCTGATTTGTTTTGATTAGTTTTACGTGCACTAATTTCTTCTCCAGCAGCAATAGCAGCTCCTGATAACATCATTACACTCATAGCTAGATATATTAGTTTTTGCGAATCACTTAAGTGTGATCCATTATAATCACTTAGAGGATTACTTTTAAATACTTGATTACTAGATTCAAAATTGGCAGTTTTATTGTTATTAATAT
>JAKONF010000097.1 GCA_022702085.1 Rickettsiaceae bacterium
TATATATTCTACATGAATATTGAAAGTAACAAATTTAGCCTTTACTTGACTTAATAAAGAGTGACATAATTGATCATATATTTTAGAAGCGGTCTCATTAACATCGCATATATCTTTTGCAACTGTACATGTGTCACTCTTTTCTTCTGTTTTGGAGTTATTTTCTATCTCTAGTTGTTTCTGTGGAATGTTATCTTTACTAACTTCTACATTTGAAGTAACAAAAAATTCCTGAAAATTATCTTGAATAATTTTTAAAAATTTCTTGGTTAATTCTTTGTTTTTTTTAAATTTGCTTGATTCATCTGCTAAGTCTTCTTTATAAATTTGAGTAAGTGACTCAAGTACTCGTTTATTTATCTCTGAATTTTTAGCCTGAGTGAATATTTGAATCAATCTCTCTACATCGCTCATATTGTTTTTGGCTATAGCCATCCTTATCAACTTTTTTTGAGCTGCATAAAAATTTTCTTTATCATCAGCATTACCGCCATTCTCAATAATATATACTCTTACGCATTTTATGATATTTTCGGGCATTTTGGAGTGAAGATGCCAGTTTTCTAGAGCTCTTTTCAATATATCAACGAACTGACCGGCTTGCGCTTTTTTTGTAATAGCAGATAATAAGTTACCTGAAATTATTTCACTATTACAGGTTTTTTTTTCTTTGGAAATTTTCATATAATTACTTAACATTTATTTTTTAATATATGATATCACAAAATAAATATTAAGTAATTACATTTCATCTGTTATCAATTGATCACCTGATAAATTTTGGTTATATTCATATACTTCTTCTTGACCATTATAGTTAACATACTCAATTAAACTATCCTCATCTTTAACATTACTTGGAATAATCTCAATATCACCGTAAGAACTATTACCGAATCTTTTTAAAACATATTCCTTTAAGAGATTATCTTTTATTTCATTCATAGATACAACTAATTGAGTAAAGTTCTTGATAATTTGATTGTTAAGATTATCTGTTTCAAAATTTTCACTAAAAAATTTGAAACATAATAATGCCAAATTTGTATGGGTAACAATTTTCTCAGCTAATAATTTATTACTCGTATTTTCAGATCTGCAAGGAAGAGTACCTTTATAGTTGTTTCTTTCAATTTCTCTAAAATTTTTGCCTTCTACTAATTTAAAAAGAGATGTATCTTTGGCAGAAGCACCAAAGAAAACTTCAATTCCCTCATCATTATCGGACATTACAAAAACTTTACTTTCAAGTGGTTTAAAATCAAAAAGGAAGTATAATTGTTTAGCGATGTGATATACTACTACTGAAGCAAATTTTTCTTCATTTAATTTTTCATTATAATTATTTAAGTCAAGATTTACATTTTCTGACCTTAAAGTCTTATTAAAGTTTCTATTATAATGTTTTAATTCTTCGCTATAATTCTCTATGCTTTTGATTTTACTGATTATGTCATTCAATAATTGTAGAGCTGCGATTGATTTTTTAACGTTGCTACCTTCGTTATCAACAATTCTTATTTTTTTACTAATCTTTTTATTACCTAATTTATTTATATTTTCTTCAAGCTCACAGACTGTTAAAATCTTGTATTGATTGTTACAACTTTTAGCATCGTTGACGTTGTTATATAAACGTATTTCATAATTTAAACTATTTCCTTCATCGGGAAAAGATACTGTAGAATGTTTATTGAAAGTTGTATAGATGAATCTGGCTAGTAACTCACAAGCCACTGTTAAACTATTATCATCATTTAATTTTTCAGCTAATTGAGTTAAATGATGAATCAAATATTTTACATATTTCTTTTGATATAATTCTGCAGATTCTTGCCTATCGATTTTTATTTTCTTGCAATCAATAAAATATTCATTACCGTTATCGATAAAATAATAAGTATTCTTGTTGGTAGTAATTTTTCTTGAAAATGTATCTTTTACAAAATCTAATTCTTTATATTCACTTTCTTTTAGACAAATTCCTTTAGGATTAATTAAGATAGATATTATTTCTGAAAGATTTTCATATAGATCTTTCAAATTTTCGGCCGACTTGATTGCGTTCTCAAGAGTTTTGGTTAGCAATGCGTGAGGAGTAATATGACGATGTTGCTTGCCATCTTTTACTTCTACCCTACCTACTACTTCAAATTTATTTTCTTCATCTACGTCGCTTTTATTGATACTGACTAGTAATTTTTTACTTGGATTGATGTTTAGTGCTTTAATCAAAGATTTTGAAATATCAGATTTTTTGATTGAAGATTTTTCTAATTTTTGTTTCTCTTTTTCTAATTGAATTACTTGTTTTTCTTTTTTTTGTGATTCATATATCTTCTTTTCGAGTGCTAGATCTTTATCATATAATTCATCTTTAAGAACTGATATCTTTGTCTTCTTTTTGATTACTTTCTGCTTTTGCTCGAATATTTCTTGCTTTTGCTTGAATATTTCTTGCTTCTGCTCAAGTATTTTCTTTCTTTTATTTGAAATCTTTTTGTCTTTTTGTATTGTTATTTCATTATTTATTTTCAATTTTTGTTTTAATCTACTGTTTTCTTCTATCAAACAATCTAATATCAGTTTTTTTTCAAGATCAATTTTTATTTTTTTGATGTTAGGAGATTGTGAACTTTTATTATCATCTAAATTATTTTGTTCTTCAAATGCTTGGTTGTGCTTACGCTTCATATTATATAACTTTATCCAATCTATAGATATTTAAAAAATTCAGCTTTCATTAACTTTACGTTGAGATGGTTTTTATAAATTAATTTTAGGTGTAAATCAACTAGAATTATTTAATTTTAGTTAATTAGGTATATATTCAAATTATTAATTTAAACATGTATTCAGTTAATTAACTGTGAGTATAAATAGCTGTAAGAGCCTAGTCTAGATTAAGAATATTTCTGATGTATGAGTATTTAGAGAAATGTTCAGAAGAAACAAATATGAGGTGATTTTAAAGTGCAGGTTAAAAAGATTATCTACCTTCATCTAACCTGCATTTCCTAGATTAGAATTAACGCTTAATGGCTGCTGCTACTTCATCAGCGAAGTTTTTTTCTTCCTGTTCAATTCCTTCACCGACCTTAAAGCGGACGAACTTACTGATAGTTATTGGCGCGCCTATATCTTTGGCTGCTTGTTCAATTATCTCACGAACCTTACTTTTGCCATCGATAATAAAGATTTGTTCAAGCAGAGCTATTTCTTCAACAAACTTTCTAATTCTACCTTCTACCATTTTTTCAATGATATTATCAGGTTTGCCAGATGAGCGAGATTGTTCAATAAATATTTCTTTTTCGTTTTCAATATCTTTTGCATTAACGTCTTCTTTGCTTAAAACTTGAGGATTAGAGGCAGCAACGTGCATAGCCAACTGCTTACCCAATTGCTCTAGTTTGTTTTTATCACCAGTAGATTCAAGTCCAATCAATGCAGCAATATTACCCATGCCAACTGCTATGCCATTGTGAACATATGAAGCAACGACGCCTTCATTAACTTCTATGGCTGCAACTCTACGCAAGGTGAGGTTTTCACCAATACTGCTGATACTTTCAACTAATTGATCGCTTACTGATTTACCATTTTCCATCTTGGCAAGCTTAAGAGCATCTATATTATGATTTTTAATAGCAACACTAGCCAAATCACTTACTAGATTTTGAAATAAACTGTTGCGCGAAACAAAATCAGTTTCTGAATTCACTTCAATAATAACGCCAGTCTTGTCCTTTACACAAACTGCAACTAAACCTTCAGCAGCAACGCGATCAGATTTTTTAGCAGCTGTAGACAAGCCTTTAGTACGAAGCCATTTGATGGCATTATCAATATTACCTTCATTTTCTATAAGCGCTTTTTTGCAGTCCATCATACCTGCGCCAGTTTTTTCTCTTAATTCTTTTACAAGAGATGCATCAATCATAAATTTATTCCCCAATATCCTATTTAATAAAACATTTATTATCTTGTTTGATCCTTTTTGTGTGCTTTAACGTTATCTTTACGTTCATCTTTCTGATTAATTAAAGCATTTTCAAATTCATTTTGATCACCAGAATTTGTAGATGTTTGATGAGATCTAGATAATTTATTTGTTGGAGCTAATCTTGAAATTCCTTTTACACTTTTATCTTTAGCACTCATAGTAGTTGCTTCGCCTATATCAACTCCAGAAGCTGCTAATGCTTCGTCAATGCCAGCTAACGCTGCACCTGAAAATAACTCGCAGTATAATTTTATGGATCTAATAGCATCGTCGTTACCAGGAATTGGAAAATCTATACCATCTGGATTGGAGTTGCTATCAACTACTGCAATGATAGGAATACCAAGTTTTTTAGCTTCTGCAATTGCTAAATGCTCTCTGTTTGTGTCAATAACAATTAACAAATCAGGGCGATTACCAATATGCCTGATACCACCTAATGATTTCATTAATTTATCTTTGTTGCGAGTCAAATTTAATATTTCTTTTTTAGTGTAGCTATCAGTTTCGTTATTAATTTCTAAAGTTTTTTCAATTTCGCTTAGTCTTTCTACTGAACGCAAGATAGTTCTCCAATTAGTCAACATACCACCTAGCCATCTATGATTGACATAATATTGACCACATTTTTCGGCGTATTCAGAAATGATATCGCTAGCTTGAATTTTTGTGCCAACAAATAAGACTTTGCCATTATTCTTAACAGTTTCATAGATCTTTTTGAGCGCAATATACATTAGTGGAACAGTTTGCTGTAAATCAATTATATGAACACCATCTTTTGTACCGTAAAGATAAGGCTCCATTTTAGAATTCCATCTATATGCTTTATGGCCGAAGTGAACGCCCGCATCGAGTAAGGTAGTTATTTTAACATTGGGTAATTTATCAAACATTATAGTCTCCATTTTGTTAGTTTAACCGCCGCAAAATTTGTAATCAATAGTTTCGCTTAACTTAAATATATTTGCTCGAAAGCAAAAATAATAAGGACTGAAAGATGGTTATTAAGCACTACTTAGATCAACTCAAGGCTATATTGATATCAATATAGACTAACAAATAATTTTGCGTGTGAAATTGCTTTAAATTAATTAAAGCTTAAGAATAATACAGTGTATAAAAATATTTTCAAGAGAGAATTTTTTATTTCAAATCTCAGTTAATAATAAACTACCTAGTATT
>JAKONF010000102.1 GCA_022702085.1 Rickettsiaceae bacterium
AAGCCACAGCTAAGGGGATCGTGCAGCAATTGGGACTAGCAATTATATTTTTATTTTTATAATTTTTGAGTTCTAATAAATTTGCTTCTGGCACAATCAAAGGTATTTGTGGATCAGTTCTAAAATATGAAGATTTATCAATAACGATGCAACCTTGACGAGCAATCTTTTCAACATAGATTTTTGCAACCTCAGAGCCAGCTGCAAAAAATGCTAGATCAATTTTGCTAAAATCTATTGATTCAATTCTCGAAACTATTAATTCATCATCACCAAAACTTACTTTAGTACCTAATGAATTACTTGAAGCAACAGCCTCAATTTTATTGATCGGAAACTTACGCTCAGCTAAAATGTTTAGAGTTTCGCGTCCAGTATTACCAGTCGCGCCGATTACAGCTATGTTATATTTTTTGTTCATAATTTTCAATGATTAGGTAAGTTATTGCCAGCAATTATGTGGGTATGAAAATGCATAACTGTTTGATTGGCTTGAGCACCTTTATTAGTTATTAAGCGATAACAATTTGGACTGATTGCTAATTTCTCAATTATTTCATCAATTTTGGTAAAATAGTGAGCAATATCTTCGGCAGTAGCGTTTTTAACAAAATCACTATAATCTGTGTATTCACTTTTAGGAATCACCAAAATGTGGATTTGCGCTGCTGGATTGATATCGTGAAATGCTAATATTTTTTCGTCTTCATATACTTTATCAGCGGGGATATGACCTGCTATGATTTTGTTGAAGACATTACCTTTATCATAGGTCATTTTGTTGCTCATGTTGTTTTTCTAATATCTCAGATATATGATTTTTTCTTGTTAAAAATTTTAATTCAGCTTCTATTTCTGAATCTGCAATTACAATGTCTTGTAGATTATAACCTTTATTTAATAAGTGCCACTCTCTGATGTCGCTGGCAAACATACCAAAAATAAAAATAAAAAACAATTCAATGATGAGTGCTAAAGAAAAGATAGTCGTATCTTTCTGTAAATAAGTAATAGCTAAATTTATGCACAAAGCGATAGCTGCAACCAACCACATTCTATAATATAAAGCCCAAAAAGGAGTAAAAACAGCAGCTGAAAACGAAAAACCACTTTTGAGTATTTCAATAGGGGTATCATTTCGCTCGTTACCCGTATAAATTTCATAAATGTGCATATCTGCTCTTGTAATTTTATCATTAAATAATTATGTCAATAATATTACTGGAACTAGCCAATAATTTAAATTTAAATATTATAGTAAGCTAAGATTATGTCAACTCAATCTCAAAATAACATACCATTCCACGGTACAACTATTCTATGTCTAAAAAAGAATAATGAAGTAGTAATAGCGGCTGATGGTCAGGTTTCACACGGGAATACCATCCTGAAAAATACAGCAAAAAAATTAAGGACTATGTCAAATAAAAGCATAGTAGCTGGCTTTGCTGGCTCGACTGCTGATGCTTTAACATTGTTTGAGAGGTTGGAAGCAAAAATAGAAAAGCATTCAAATCAATTGCTCCGTAGTGCCGTTGAACTTGCTAAAGATTGGCGAACCGATAAATACTTAAGGCGGCTTGAAGCTATGCTCTTGGTAGCTGACAACAATAACATATTGCTGCTTTCAGGCAATGGAGACGTCATTGAACCTGATGAAGACGTTATAGCAATAGGTTCGGGTGGACATTATGCATTGTCAGCAGCCAAAGCTTTATTATCGATAGAAAACGATTTAACAGCAGAACAAATTGCCCTTAAAGCTATGAATATTGCTGCTGATATTTGCGTATTCTCAAACCGAAATATTTTAACAGAGAAGATAACATGATTGAACTACCAAAAATCAAAGATATGGGCCTTACGCCGCCACAAATAGTAGCTGAACTCAATAGATTTATCGTTGGTCAACAGCAAGCCAAAAAAGCTGTATCGATTGCTTTGAGAAACAGATATCGCCGCAGGCAATTACCTGAGGCTTTGCAGCAAGACGTAGTACCTAAAAATATTTTGATGATAGGTCCTACTGGCGTTGGTAAAACTGAAATTGCTAGAAGATTAGCTAAGCTTGCGGGAGCTCCTTTCATTAAAGTTGAAGCCACTAAATTTACTGAAGTAGGTTACGTGGGACGCGACGTTGAGTCTATCATCAGAGATTTAGTAGAGTCAGCAGTTAGCTCACAAAAATTGCTAGCCAAGAAAGAAGTAAGGATTGCTGCTGAAGAAGTTGCTACTCAAAAAATCCTTGATTCTTTGGTAGGTAAATCAGCTTCAGAAGAGACTAGAGAAAAGTTTCGCTCAAAACTCATTAAAAAAGAACTTGACGATAAAGAAGTAGAGATTAACGTAGCAGATAGTGGAGGCTCAGGTGGCGGTAATTTTGAAATACCAGGTATGCCAGGAGCAGCAATTGGTGTGCTCAATATAAGTGACATGATTGGCAAGGCACTAGGTAGTGGTAAAACTAAGTTAAAAAAAATGAGCGTACATGAAGCTATGAAAATTTTGATTCTAGAAGAATCTGATAAATTGATTGATCATGAAAAAATTACTTCTCATGCTTTAGATTTAGTACAGAATGAAGGAATAGTATTCTTAGATGAAATCGATAAAATCACTAGCCGTGCTGAATCTAAGGGTGGAGAGGTAAGTAGAGAAGGCGTGCAAAGAGATTTACTACCTTTAATCGAAGGCACAAATGTTACTACTAAATATGGCAGCGTAGCAACTGATCA
>JAKONF010000110.1 GCA_022702085.1 Rickettsiaceae bacterium
CGTTTAGGCTTTATCTTGCTATCTTTTGAAACCTCACCAGCTTGCAAATATAGCCCATATGGTCCTTTTTTTAGGTAAATATCTTGTCCTAGTTCATCTTGGCCAATTATCTTATTATCAAGCTCAGGATTATCAGCATCAACATTATCGCCAATGCCTGTTCCGGCTGCTAAAATTGGTTTCTTATAGTCACATGTTGGATAGTTACTACAGCCTAAAAAGGCACCGAATTTACCTAATTTAAGACTAAGTTTACCTTCCTTGCATGCTATGCAGGTTTTGGTTTTATCTTGATCTTCTTTGGCACCGAAAAGGTGATAATCTAGTTTTTCTTCCACGTAATTTATTACATCAGTGATTTTTTGTGTTCCTACTTGAGTAATATTTTGATGAAAATCATGCCAGAAATTACTAAGTAATGTCCGCCACTCAAGTGAACCTTCGGCTATATTATCTAATTCAGTTTCTAATTTAGCTGTAAAATCATATTGTACATATTTTTCAAAAAAACCTGTTAAAAAAATGGTAAGTAATCTACCAAGTTCATGAGGAAAGAATCTTTTCTTGTCTAAAAACACATATTTACGATCTTGGAGTACTGACAATATAGTAGCGTAAGTAGACGGCCGGCCAATACCTAACTCCTCTAATTTTTTTACTAAACTTGCTTCGGAATATCTTGGTGGTGGTTCAGTGAAATGTTGTAATGGCTCAATCTTTAAAGTTTTGAGTGATTCATTTTCAGTAAGAATTGGCAAAATTTTACTCTCAGCTTCTTTTTCGTCGTCTTGGCCTTCTTTGTATATTTTGTAATATCCTTCAAAGGTGATAACTGAGCCAACGGCACGGGCACCAAAATTTTCTGAAGCTATATGAGCAATCACTAAATCAACTACGACGCTCTCCATTTGGCTAGCAAGAGTACGCTTCCAAATCAGGTCATATAAACTATAAAAATCTTTTTCTAATTTATGTTTTATCTTGTCAGGTAAAAGAGCAAAATTAGTCGGCCTGATTGCTTCATGAGCTTCTTGAGCGTTTTTAACTTTAGATTTATAAATTCTATTAGTAGAGGGTAAATATTTATCACCATAAATTTTTTGAATAGAATTTCTAATTTCAGTGATTGCCTCAGCAGATATATAAACTCCATCGGTACGCATGTAAGTAATCAGACCTGCTGTATCACCGTCAATCTCAATACCTTCATAAAGCTTTTGAGCGATTTGCATAGTCTTTTTAGCACTAAAACCAAGTTTACGAGCTGCTTCTTGTTGCAGTGATGAAGTAATAAATGGTGCTGGAGGATTACGTTTTTGTTGTTTTTTTTCTATTTTTTCTATTTTGAACTGTTCATATTTTATTTTATCAACTAGTTCAGTTGCTTGAGTTTCATTAGTAATAGAAAATTTTTCTAATTTCTCACCAAAAGCTTGGGTAAGTTTAGCGTTAAATTTTTCATTTTTACTATTACTAAGTAATAGATTGATATCCCAATATTCTTGGGTTTTAAAACGCTCAATCTCATCCTCGCGTTCACATATTGAACGCAGTGCCACTGACTGAACGCGTCCTGCAGATTTGCATCCTGGTAACTTACGCCATAATACAGGAGATAGGGTAAAACCTACTAAATAGTCTAGTGCTCTTCTAGCTTGTTGAGCGTTAACTAAATGTTGATCAATACTTCTAGGATTGGCAATAGCATTTAGTACTGATTTTTTAGTAATTTCATTAAAAGCAATTCTGCAAAAAACATCTTCAGACTTTATAATTTTTTTCTCTTTCAGAATCTCAACAATATGCCAAGAGATAGATTCTCCTTCACGGTCTGGATCAGTTGCTAGAAATATTTTTTTAGCTCTTTTAGCTTCTTTAGCAATTAAATTAACATATTTCTCAGCTTTTTCTGGAATTTCATATTTAAGTTTAAATCCTTCTTCTGGCAGTACTGAACCATTTTTGGATGGCAGATCTCTAACATGGCCAAAAGAGGCAATAACAGTATAATCACTGCCTAAATATTTATTAATAGTCTTAGCCTTTGCAGGCGATTCAACAATTACGAGTTTCATATAGATTTTAAAAAATTAAAGAAAATCTGTTTCCAGGATGACGAGCGATTTTTCCAGCAAGCTCAAGTTCAAGTAATATAATATATACTATTTGTAAAGAAAAGTCAGTAGCTTTTAGTAAATCATCAAATTCAATAGGAGTAATTGATAACAAATTCAAAATTTCTTGACGCATAGCAAGGTTGATTTGATTTTGAGCACCGTTTTCTATGGCTTTAAAATCATCTTTTGTTGAATCAAATAACGATTGTTTTAAAACATTATAATTTGGTAAATTATGAATAATATCTTCATAAGATTCAAGTAGATACGCTCCTTGTTTTATCAGCTTATTCGTGCCTTGAGCTCTTGGATCCAAAGGAAAACCGGGTACTGCAAAAATTTCTCTATTTTGTTCCAGTGCAAATTTTGCTGTAATTAGGGAGCCAGATTTAAGATTCGCTTCAACTATCACTGTAGCTAAAGATAAGCCTGAAATTATTCTATTGCGCTGAGGAAAATGTTGCGCTAGAGGACTAGTACCTACTGGAAGTTCAGCTACAATCAAACCCTCTTCAGCAATTTTATGATATAAAAGGTGATTCTCTTGAGGATATATGTTATCGATACCACCAGCAATCACCGCAATTGTTTTACTAGTATCTGCTACGTGCGCGGCGGTGTCTATGCCCCTGGCAAGCCCTGAAACTATATTATAACCAAATTCTGTTAGTTTTTTTGCTATATTGGAGGTAAAAGACCTGCCATTGATTGAAGCATTTCTTGAGCCTACAATTGCTATGCTATTTGGATCAGATAAAAGTTTGATATTACCCTTATAACTTAATATTGGTGGATAGTCATTAATTTGAGATAATAAATATGAGTAATTATTTGAATTGTAAGCAACCAAATGAGCATTGTTTTTTGTTAGTAATTCAAGCTCTCTATCAACTGCTTCTTGCGAATATATTTTAATAGGTTTAGAACGTCCACCACGCAAAGAAAAATCTTCAATATTATCCAAAGCATTTTTTGCGTTACCAAATAGTTTGATCAATGCAAAAAATGTTCTGTTACCAATATTCTCACTTCTAATCAATCTCAAGATATTTAAAACCTCTTGATTTAATTGTGGTTTTTTATCTCCTAAAAAAAATTCTTTAAGCATGGAATATTTAAATTATAACAATTATATCTTATTAGCATTTGCAGCTAGAAATTTCTTAACGCCCTCATGATTTGCAGACATTGCTTCAAAACCTTTATGCCAGCCAGCTGGACAAACTTCGCCGTGTTCATTGTGATGGTGTATTGCGTCAACAGTGCGCAAAGTCTCGGCTACATTTCTACCCAAAGGTAAGTCGTTAACTAAAGAATGTCTTAAAGTAAAATGGGTATCAATAATGAAAGTTCCCCTCATACTGATGCCATCGTCATTAAGAACATTGTACATTTTAGATATATCTTTTTTAATGTCAGATACTATAGGGAATTGAATATCTCCGATACCACCATCGCGAGTTGAAGTATTTTTCCAGGCTAAATGGCAAAAATGAGAATCCACGCTTACAGCAACAATTCTAGTATTTTTGTTAGCAAATTCATTGAGGCGATTATTGAATGATAAAATTTCAGAAGGACATACAAATGTAAAATCCAAAGGATAAAAAAACACCACGCACAAATGTCCTTTAGCATATTGCTTTAGGTTAAATTCATGTTCGATTGAATTATCAGGCATAATTGCCTTAGCCGTAAAATCTGGTGCTGCTCTTCCAACAAATATTGGCAATTGTTCTAACATCTCTTCCTCTATATAAACTTGTAGATCATTAACTCTAAAAATATCGATTTTTTAGAAATTAGTTATAGATAATAGCTTCATTACAAAGTAAAAGCAATTAAGAACGTCAATTATAGATTTAAAAATATCATATCTAAATAATTAAAGTTCAGGAATCTACCTTAAATATTAGATCTTAATCTAGCTATAATATTTTGACCTTTATAATGAGTTCTTGGTCCATTATTACGAGATTTAGTTTTGCCAAAATCATTCCAGCTATAGCTCAATTCACCAATTATTGTATCGGTGACTGTCCTATGAATTCCTATAACAAATGAATAAGAGAAATTATTAGCTTGTTTAGTTGATCCTGATGTTGTCTTCAAAATTTCACCGGTAGCAGAAGAAATTTGATAACTGTATTTTTGTTTTACCGTGGCTATTCCTACTCCTAAGCCAATAAAAGGTTTAACAGACTTGATGTCACTGAAAGGATCAACGTAAACATTGACCATTAAACTATTGATATCAGCTTTTAATTTACCGCTTAGTTTATTAGGCTTGTTTTGAATTAGAGTGGATGCTTTATGTTCAGGAGTAAAATAATGAGTTAGGGTTAGATCAGTACGAAAGTTATCTGACATGTTGTGACCAATACCGATTTCAGCTAAGCTAGCCGTTTTTGATTTATAAGTTTGAACGCGTCCCTTGTGTTTAGACATCATATTAACTCCGCCTCCAGCTTTAATATAAAAACTATCGGCTTGCGTAGTCAAAGAGATTGCTAATGCAATAGTAGTGAGTAATGTTCTTTTCATAAATTATTATCCTTACATTCATATGTTATAAATAATTTTTAATTATGCTAAATTATTTAAGCAAGCTATTTTTCGTTATCTCTAGATATTTCTTCCTGATAGGATCAAGTTCATAACTACCATTATATTTACCTTCAATTTGGATGATTCGCTCTAGGTAAAAATTTATCTCACTAAGTTTATTTTCGATGTTTATTGTTTTTTCTTGCGTTTTCGTAATGTTAAATTGATCACTAAAATAATGAAGTATTTCTTGTTTCAGTTTAGCTAAAAATGAAGATAAATTTCTAGCTTTGTTGATAATTATTGGTAAATCAGTGGGCTTCATCACTAAGACTGCTACTAATATTATTACAAATAGTTCTCCTAGTGACATATTTTTGATTTATCCTTCTAACCGAGCTTTTTGTGACGATATTTAGGGTTTGTAATATCTTCACCTGCTGTTTTAAGAATATATTCATGATAATCTTGATAATTACCTTCAAACCAAGTTGCATCGCCATCTTTATCAAAGGCAATGATATGAGTGGCAATGCGATCTAAAAACCAGCGATCATGGCTGATTACAAATACGCAACCAGCAAAATCTAAGATAGCATCTTCAAGAGCCCTTAGCGTATCAATGTCCAGGTCATTTGATGGTTCGTCAAGTAGAATAACATTGGCGCCTCTTTTAAGCAATTTAGCAATATGGACGCGGTTACGTTCGCCGCCAGATAATTTACCTACTTTCTTTTGTTGATCTGTGCCTTTAAAATTAAATGCTGAGCAGTAAGTACGGCTTTTTACTAATCTATCGCCTAGTTGCATTTCTTCAAGGCCTTCAGAGATTTCTTCCCAAATAGTTTTATCATCATTCAAATGATCTCTCGATTGATCGACATAACCAAGTTTTACAGTAGAACCGATTTTAACTGAACCACTATCTGGCTCTATATTACCAGTGATCATTTTAAACAAAGTTGATTTTCCGGCGCCATTAGGACCAACTATGCCAACAATTGCTCCTGGTGGAACTTTAAAGCTAAAATCAGAGAGCAAAGTTTTAGAGCCAAATTTTTTAGCGATATTATCAACTTCAATCACCACATTACCAAGTCGTGGACCGTTTGGTACAACTATTTGCGTAACATTAGTACTTTTATCTTTTTCTTTGTTTAGTAATTCTTCATAAGCATTTATTCTCGCTTTGCTTTTAGATTGACGAGCTTTAGGTGATTGCTTAATCCATTCTAATTCGCTTTTTAGCTGTTTTTTTCTGGTACTTTCTTCTTTGTCTTCAATTTCTAGTTTTGCTTGTTTTTTTTCAAGCCATGCTGAGTAATTTGAATGCCATGGCACGCATTCACCGCGGTCAATTTCTAAGATCCACTCGGCAACATTATCAAGAAAATAGCGATCGTGAGTAATAGCAACTACGGTGCCTTTGTAATTTTTTAAGTAATTTTCTAGCCAAGATACAGATTCTGCATCAAGATGGTTAGTTGGCTCATCAAGCAAGAGCATGTCTGGTTTTTCTAATAATAATTTGCATAGCGCGACCCTTCTTTTCTCGCCACCAGATATCTTACTTACATCTGCATCTTTGGGAGGGCAACGAAGCGCATTCATAGCAATTTCGATTTCTCGCTCAAGGCTCCAAGCATCTGCTGCGTCAATTTTTTCCTGTAGCTCTGCCTGCTTAGCGAGTAGTTCATCCATCTCTTTATCGCTCATTTCTTCAGCAAATTTGCTACTTACTTCATTGAATTCATCAATTAAAACTTTTTTTTCTTTTAAACTTTCAATGAT
>JAKONF010000093.1 GCA_022702085.1 Rickettsiaceae bacterium
AGTACTCAAAGAAATTAATAGGCAATATAAAAAAGCGGGTTATAGATTAATTGGGGCCGCGCCTAGTTCTGCTGCTGCTCTTAACTTAGCTTCAAAAGCCGGAATAGAAGCCAAAAACACTGCGCAATGGCGTAAAATTTGGCAAAAAGAAAGAGGAAAAGAATTTGAGCTGAACTTGAAAACTGATTATTTTAATGAAAGAAACTGTAATAATGAAGCTGCCGCTGTTTTGAATAGTAAAGATGTACTCATCATTGATGAAGCTTCAATGGTGGAGTTAGCTAATATGGATTATCTACTTTCAGAAGCAAAAAAAGCTAAAGCAAAAGTGATACTCGTAGGCGACAATAATCAGTTTGCAGCAGTCTCCAGATTCTAAAGCACCAGTTGTTGGATTGGCAGGTACATAATGCTCATTATTGCCAATTTCACCAATCAATATAGATTTGGCATAAACTTCGACGTCAACTTCACCTAGTGCTGTGCCACTTACTATAAATTGATTGATTCTTTTGTCAACTGCAAGTCCAATTTTTTTATTGCCGCCATTGCTGACTAATGATAATGTTTTAGCTGTACCATCTGATCTGAATTCAACGATACCTACGCCATCATCACCAGCTACAATTCCAGCTGTAGGTACAAGATTATCATATAAGGTAACAGTTCTATTAACTCCTGCATTATGATTGGTAAGCATAATTCTTGAGCTTGAAGTATTGAAATTAACTTTTTGTCCACCATTGAGTAAATCTACATTATCTGCTGAAGCATCCACCGTAAGAATTCCGTCCTCAGGAGTTATTTTGGCTCCGTCATCCCTCTTTGTACCAATATTAATTTCAGGCACTTTAGCGATTGTATCAGTTTCTACAATAAACTCTCCACGCTTTACATTGACCCCTAAAACTCCTTCAAGACTAATTTTGTTTGTTACAATCATTGATGATTTGTTAGTAGCTGAGACATTTAACTCTTTTATTGTATCGACTCCAAGAATACCCAACTTCTTACTATGACCATCAGCAGAAGTAAGTACTACGCAACTATCATCAACGCTGCCTTCTATCGCTGAGATACTAGTACCGAGATTAATTATACCACCACTACCAGCAAGAGCAGCAATATCGCCATCTAATTGAAGAGTTAAAATATCCGCAGTTTTAAGTATGCCACCAAGTGATAGTTCAGAATCAGCATTTCCAAACTTAATATTTGCGGCGGATATTTTTACTGTTGCATCTCCATCTCCAGGCTTGATGGCTTGATCACCTACTGGCCTTAAACTAGCTTTCAATATACCAGTATCTTCAACAATCTGCCCACCATCAAAAGAATATGTTGCAACCGTTGCAGCCGTACCAATATTGATTTCCGGAACATTATTAATTGTAGATGTTCGTGCAATAAACAGGCCGCTCTCTACATTAATCTTCTCAACGCCGCTAAGGTTAATGAGTCGCGATACAATTACCGGTGCTTTATTGGTTGCAGAGATATTTAGCTCTTTAATTTTATCACCACCACTATCACCTAATTCTATTAAATTATTAGAAGTAAGAATCACCCTACTACCATCAACACTATTTTCTCCTAAATAGTTTTTTGTACTTAGCTCGATTATACCTCCTCCAGTAGCAAACGCTTTAATATCGTTATCCAATTGAAGAGTCAGAGTATTCACAGTTTCAAGTTTGCCACCGAGTGATAATTTCGAATCAGCGTGATTGAATTTAATTTTTGCAGCAGCTATGGTTATGGTCTCATTTCCACCTTTAGCTTTAACAATCTGCCCACCATCAAAAGCATATGTTGCAGCCTTCCCAATATTGATTTCTGGTACCTGATTAATTGTATTTGTTTGCGCAATGAATTGGCCACTCTCTACATTAATCTTCAAAGCGCCGCTAAGGTCAATGAATTGAGTTACAATTACCGGTGCTTTATTGGTCGCAGAGATATTTAGCTCTTTAATTTTATGACCACCACTATTGCCTAATTTCCTCAAATCACTAGTATCAGAAGTAAGAACTACCTTACTGCCATCAATACTGTTGTTTCCTAAATAATCTATTGTACTTAGCTCGATTATACCTCCTCCAGTAGCAAACGCTTTAATATCGTTATCCAATTGAAGAGTCAGAGTATCCACAGTTTCAAGTTTACCACCGAGTGATAATTTCGAATCTGCGTGATTAAAGTTAATATTTGCAGCTTTTATAGTTATGGTTTCACTTCCTTTACCAGCGTCACCACCTGCCTTTTCTGATTTAGCTTTAACAATCTCCCCACCATCAAAAATATACGTTCCAGGCTCTCCTGCAGCTGTACCAATATTGATTTGATCAACTTGCTTTACAAGTGATTGGTCTTTGGCTATTAAAGTTGCATCTTTAGATATATTAAGTTCCACAGCATTTACATCTACGCCGCGTTCAATAATTACTGGTTTATTTCCTATAATTTGCAGAGATAAAATTTTATTGGTGGTGGTACCCAATTTTTTAGAATTTTTAGCGTCATCTACTTTCAGCAATAATGAGGAATTATTACCTGATCCATCATCGCCAAAAGCACTTAATTGTATTATTCCGGTATCCACTGATCCAGGGTCTAAATCATTTTGTAGTACAAAGCTATTTTTGGCACCAGATATCCCACCTAGATACAATGAAGATCTTTCGTTCAAAAATTTTATACCTGAATCTACATCTGCAGGATTGTTACCAGCAATATTTATTTTAACTTCAATTGGAATATTGTGCGCATCCAATTCAAGTCTTGGTTCTATATACAGAGTATTATTATTACCAATCTCAATCTTTTTTATGCTAGCTACGCTTTTGTCATTTGCAATTAAATTACTATTTATAATTAAAATGCCTTTTTCAGGATTTATAAATTGTGTATCAAGAGTTATATTATTACCATCTTCGGCTTCTATAATAAATTTTGATTTATCACCAAATGTCAAATTTTTGAGGTCATTATATTTATTCACTTCAGAACTATTAAATGTACCCTCATTTCCATTTAACGTCATTTCTATATTATCAGCAATTTCAAATAAAAATTTTGCATACGTACCGCCTATTCCATCGCTCATGATTCCTGTATTTAAGTTTTGATTTACTTTAACCAACACATCATTAGCACTTCCGTTGATGTCCCAACTACCTACAGTAATAGGTGCTGCTGAATCTACAATAACTTGAGTTGTAGCATTTCCACTAGTTGTACCATTATCAATAATAATGTTATCTTTTTCCCCTACTATGTTACCAGTAGACCAGCTTGCACCAGTGCTAAATTTTGCTTCGGCTCCAACACTCGTTTTATCTTCACTACCCAAAACACTATTGCTTACGCTGACTATTCCTATAATAGAAGCGGTGGTTAGAAAATTTTTCAGTAATTTTGCTTTTTTAATCATAATTTTTCTTTGAA
>JAKONF010000124.1 GCA_022702085.1 Rickettsiaceae bacterium
AGCATCTTTGGACTGCTTGTTTACTAGATAATTTATACCAGTAAAGATTATAGCAAAATTTTTAAATGAATATTCCAACTGCTTAATGTTATTTGCATCGCTGTCTATATAAATTATTCTTTTAGGCATTAAAGTAGTTAATCGTAAATTCAGCTAAAATTTCACTTCTGCTAAATGGTCCGGTAAATATGATACCTTTATAAAACAAGCCATGCCTACCTCCCACACTTTTTAGATCGATCAATTGTTTACTTGAAATTTGATCTGTGAATTCAATATTTAGGGTATATAATTCCTCGTATAGTTTGTGCTCTGGGTCTTTAAGTATTTCATAGATACTTGGATTTATGCTAGTTAAACCAAATATTTTAGCTTTTGATGATTTCAATTTATTTAATAGCTCAGGCCAGCCATCTTGGACTAACTTAATTTTTCGCTCTGCATACCAAGTGCTAATTGCTTTATATAGATAAGGTTTAGCTGGAGCTTGCCTCAGTAGGTCATCGATATAGTTTACATAAGGACTTCCATAATAGTTAAACATTCTAGCCTGAGGGATGATTAACGTACCATCAATGCTGATAATAACCAAAGTATCTTGGTCAGCGTTTTGCAAAACATTTTCAAAAATTTTAGAATTTATTGATCTGGTAGTTTGAATATCCGCCCACGTAGTAGATTGAAATAAGATGAGTAAAATTAAAAGTTTTGAGTATTTAATCATATAAATTTAATTCATGATCGTCAAAATAGTTAATAGCATAACCTTCAGCTTTTGTATATTCTTCAATAGCAGAATGGAGTGATATATAAAATATGCGTTTCGATGCATCATCAAAAAAACTTTCTAATTGTTGAATTTCAATTGCATCTGTGATATTAGAAGACATAAGTTTGGCTATAATTATCATATTGACATTAACATCAATTTTTCTATATTACTCGGATATTCTTTCAGCTCTTTTATTAATCACAACGGTAATCAAGATAAAAAGAGCTCATTATAGAGTGATAATGTTTATCTATATTTATCAATTATAAAATCACTTAGCTGATATACTTTAACCATATAGAGCGCAAGTATAGGCAATAGCAAGTGCGTCTGCTTCATCGTAACTGGATATTGCAAGGGGTGGTGAGGCAAGTAGTAATAGCTTAATCATATGCAGCACTTGCGCTTTTTCAGCATGACCTGCACCTACTACTGTCTTTTTTACAGTATTGGGTTTATACTCACAAAACTCAATGCGGTGGCGGCCAACCAGGGACATAATCGCTCCCCTAACGTAACCAAGCTTGAGTGAGCTAACTGCATTACTGTTAACAAATGTTTCTTCTAAGGCTATTTTTTGTGGATTATATAAGGTAATAATCTGCGCTAAATGACTATCGATAAGAGCTAACCTATCAGGCATGAGTTCGCTAGCTTTAGTAGTGATTGTGCCACTATCTAGATATTTATAACCTGATTTTTCTATTCTAATTACTCCCCACCCTAAGCAGGTTAGAGAAGGATCAATGCCGAGTATAATCATTGTTCTTTTTTAAAAGTTTGATAAAGCACAGGTATAACAAAAATTGTAAAAATTGTCCCAACAATCATGCCGCCAACAATCACCAAACCTATCGAATTCCTAGCTCCTGCTCCTGCGCCGTGGGCTAATACTAAAGGAGTGGCTCCTAGTATGGTAGCGAGCGAAGTCATTAAAATAGGTCGTAAGCGCAGTTCAGAAGCACGTATTACTGCCTCTTTTATCGACAGTCCTGTACTTCGCAATTGATTAGTAAATTCAACTATCATAATTGAGTTTTTGGTAATTAAACCTACCAAAGTAAGCAGACCAATATTACTGTACATATTAACTGAATTACCGGCTAATATCAAGGCAAGTACACCACCAGTTATTGAAAAAGGTACAGCCAATAAGATCAGGATTGGATCAGTAAAGCTTTCAAATTGCGCACTAAGAATCAAATAAATAAAAACTAAAGCAAATAAAAATATTAGCATTAAATTATTTTGTGATTCAGCAAGTCTCTGGATCTCACCAGTATATTCCAATTTAGTGGTATTGCTATCGATAATTTTACCAGAAATCATGTTAATTGCAGCTATTGCTTGCTCTATTCTAAAATCAGGATTTAAATCTGAATGAACACTAATTGAACGTGAGTTATTATAGTGATTGTAAGATTTAACCGAGACTTCTTCTTGTATTTTAGCCAATACTTCAAGGGGTAGCAAGGTATTGTTGTTAGTTTTAATCGTAATATTTTTGAGCGAATTTGGATTATTACGTTCTTTTATATTGTAGGTCAATAGTACATCATATATATCATTACCAAGACGAAAATCACCTATTGTTTGACCAGCTATTAGATATTGAATTGTTTTACCAATAGTCTCAAGTTTTGCACCATAATGATAAGCTTTATCTTTATCAACTATAATCTTCAGCGTTGGCGTTGAGGAGTGAAATTCTCTCTGCACATCAACAAATATAGGATTATTTTTCATTTCATTAATGAATTTGAGTGATAATTTATCTAATTCATCATAACTTAGAGAGCTCTGCAGATTGAATTCTATTGGATTTCGCGCACTGCCACTAGCAAGAGAGC
>JAKONF010000130.1 GCA_022702085.1 Rickettsiaceae bacterium
GTGTTTGATTTAGAATCTTTATAGTTGATAAAGATTACATAGGTTAACTGGTAGTAGTTAATCAATATTAAATAAACCATCAATAGACCTATGCCAATTTAATTTTTATTAATTATATCGAGTATAATATATGTCAAATGTTATCAAGTTTCAGGCACCTTTTGAAAGACTCAAAAATTATGATTTAACACCTGAAGTGCGTTTAATGAAAGCTATAATAACTCAAGCCATTATTGATTCTTCTAATGTTGCTGATGATTCTGCTAGTAAAAAAATTGAAATGGAAGCGAAAGCTTGGCTATTTGGTGAATCAGAAGATTTTATTAATATATGTCTCCATGCGAATATTGAACCTTTTTTTGTTAGAAAAATTGCTAAGAATGTACAAAAGCTGCATAAAAGACAAAACAAGCTTCAGCGAAGTAAAAAGCCAAAATTGAAAGAATTTATTATTCAAAATAAACAACTAATATAATAGTATGAGGCGTGAATCCACTTGAAATTGTCTCAAAGGTCGATCATTATATAATCATAACTAATTACAAGGAGAATTTTATGCGCATATCAATTTCAGGGCAACATATCACCATAGGTGATTCATTGAGACAATATATGGAAGATAAAATCAATGAAATTATTTTGAAATATTATGATGACGTTATAAAAGTCGATGTTCATCTTGATAAAGATGGTAGTAATTATAAATGTGAGATAGAAGTTCATAATGGTAATGGAAAAAATTTGAATTTAAATAGCCATGGAAATTCGAATGACATTTATGCGGCTTTCGACGATGCTATGAATAAAACCGAAACTCAATTACGTAAATTAAAATCTAAATTAAAAGATCATGATCGTACTAAAAACTTATAAAATATAAGATAATTGATTTTTGAACAATAAAGAAGCAGAAGATAATTTATAAATTACAATTATCTACTGCTTCTTATAAAATTTAATTTTGAGTTTTTTGAGAACTCCAATTACCATTATCGCTCTGAATATAGTGATTCATTTCAACTTCTCTATACTTGCCTGAAGATAACAAATCATTTGTAATTTTAAGTTCATTGTTTTCTCTATCGTAAATAAATATTATCTTTTCAAATTTTTTAGCTTGTTCTAAATCTAAAATATCCATATTTTGATCTATAATTATTAAAACTTGCGCTTCATTCAAATTATTGAGTTCATTAGAAATATAGATAGGTTGTTTTTCGGGAAAATCATCTTGATCACTGCCATGAGGTATAAATTTTTTTTGAGAAAAAGTCCATAAAAGCTTATTAATATGTTCGGTAATTTGGGCGCTACCAGTAAATACTAAAACTTTGGCAGCTGATAAATAACATTTTTCAATTAACGCAAAAATAGTTTTATCCATTAAAGCTTTAGATGTTTGATAAAAGTTAATTTGGCGCATACAAGTTAAAAATTTTTGATTTATTTAATATCTAAATAATAATCTTTTAAAGGCAACTAAGTCCAGTATTAAATTATGCACTTTAGATTGAATATTTGTAAAAAATTTATCTTTACATCTTGAACTATTGTAAATAAATCATATATATATTTACACAATTGAAGTAATTACCAATAGGAGAGTTATACATGAGTTTTAGACCACTTTACGATAGAATTGCTGTTAGAGCTTTAGTGCAAGAAGAAAAAACTAAAGGAGGAATTTTTATTCCAGATACAGCTAAAGAAAAGCCAAGTCAGGGGGAAGTAGTAGCAGTTGGTTCTGGCCTTAGAAATGATAAAGGAGAGATAATTCCATTAGAAATCAAAGTCGGAGATACAGTATTATACGGAAAATGGAGCGGTACTGAGGTTAAAATAAATGATGAAGATTTAATCATCATGAAAGAATCAGATGTTATGGGCATTATTAGTAGATAATTTAAAAAAATTTGAAAATCAGGAGAGAATAATTTTATGCCAAAAAAAATTGATTTAGGCACCAAAGCAAGAGAGCAAATACTAAAAGGTATAGACATTTTAGCAAACACAGTGAAAGTTACCTTAGGTCCCAAAGGTAGAAATGTAGTTGTTGAACAATCATTTGGCGCGCCGCGAGTAACTAAAGATGGTGTAACTGTAGCTAAAGCTGTAGATTTAAAAGATACATTACAAAATATTGGCGCGCAATTGGTTAAAACTGTAGCTAGTAAAACTGGGGATATTGCAGGAGATGGCACAACTACAGCAACTGTGCTTACCCAAGCAATAGTAACTGAAGGCCATAAAGCAGTTGCTTCTGGTCGCAATCCAATGGACCTTAAAAGAGGCATCGAAATCGCAGTCAGCGCAGTTGTTGAAGAGCTAAAAAAATCTAGTAGAAAAATCTCTTCACAAGAAGAAATAGCGCAGGTAGGAACTATTTCAGCCAATAATGACAAAGAAATTGGCGAGCAGATTGCCAGTGCTATGAGTAAAGTTGGCAATGAAGGAGTAATTACGGTTGAAGAAGCTAAAAGTTTTGGTTTTGAAGTTGATGTAGTTGAAGGCATGATTTTTGACAGAGGCTACTTATCACCTTACTTTGTAACTCACGCTGAAAAAATGATTACTGAATATGAAAATCCATTGATTTTATTATTTGAGAAAAAAATATCAGCATTGCAACCATTACTACCAGTATTAGAAAAAGTAGTACAAACTGGTAGGCCGCTATTGATTATTGCTGAAGATATTGAGGGAGAGGCATTAGCAACATTAGTACTTAATAAATTACGTGGTGGTTTAAAAGTAGTAGCAGTTAAAGCGCCTGGCTTTGGCGATAGAAGAAAATCAATGCTAGAGGACATTGCAGTACTTACTGGTGGGCAAATTATCAGCGATGATTTAGGAATGAAGCTTGAAAATGTTGATTTATCAATGGTAGGTAATTGCAAAAAAATTAGTATATCCAAAGAAAATACTACTATTATAGATGGTGGAGGTAGTAAAGCTGATATAGATGCTCGTTGTACGCAAATTCGCACGCAAATTCAAGAAACAACTTCAGATTACGACAAAGAAAAATTGCAAGAGCGCTTGGCAAAACTCTCAGGCGGCGTAGCAGTGTTGAAAGTTGGTGGCGCTACTGAAGTTGAAGTCAAAGAGAAGAAAGATCGCGTAGAAGACGCGCTAGCGGCAACAAGAGCAGCAGTAGAAGAGGGCGTCGTGCCTGGTGGTGGAGTGAGTTTATTTTACGCAACCAGATGTTTAGATAATTTAAAAGGCGATAACGATGATCAAGATGTTGGTATCAATATCATTCGTAAAGCATTGGAAGCTCCTATCAAGCAAATAGTCACTAATGCCGGGGAGAGCGGCGAAGTAATTGTTGGCAAACTTAAAGA
>JAKONF010000153.1 GCA_022702085.1 Rickettsiaceae bacterium
GGAGTCTAAGGTTGATTTGATTATTTTGGACGTTATGCTTCCTAAAATTAATGGTATGGAATTTGCCAAAAAAATTAAAGATAGCGGCAGTGATATGCCTATAATAATGCTTACGGCCCTTTCTGATCCACAAGATCGCTTGAGAGGCCTGAAAGCTGGCGCTAATGAATATATATCTAAGCCTTTTGAGCCTTCTCAATTACTACTGAAAGTGCTAAATTTAATCAATAATTATAACATAGAAAAAATTAACTAATCATTCTTCTAAGTAAAGCGCGCGTGTCACGAAGCAAAAATGTCTTAAGCAAACTAATACCTCAAACCTTGCTTGCTAGATTTTTACTTATTATCATTATTCCAACTTTAATCAGTCAAATAGTTGCTGTTTATTTATTTTATGATCGCCACTGGTATAACGTATCTTATTACACAGGTACAATGATCACCAATGAGGTTAGACTACTGCTGGAGAGCTTTAAAAAAAATGATTTTGATACGCAAATTTTACTGACAAAATTTTTGCATTTATCACCCATTTTTATTGCTGATAAAACTCTATCAAGGGAGCGATACACAGCAAATGAGGAAATTGAAATTTTACGCGGTATCTTAAGCAAAAAAATTGTTGAAAAAAATATTGTTTCATTAAAAAATGATAGCAAAATTAATATAGCCATTCAGCTCGATAATGGAGTACTTGAAATAGATATACCAGCCAAATTATTGATCAATCCTACTACATATATTTTTATTTTATGGCTAATTTTTTTGACTATATTACTACTTTCAGTTTCGCTGATATTTTCTAAGAATCAGATCAAATCTATATTAGAGCTTGCCAAAGTTGCTGATGCTTTCGGTAGAGGTGTTAACATCAATATCAATTACAAACCCACAGGCGCTAAAGAAATTCGTCACGCCGGCATTGCTTTTCTTAAAATGAAAGATCGAATAGAAAAACAACTCACTAAGCGTACTCAAATGCTGGCGATGATCTCGCATGATCTACGTACTCCCCTTACCCGTATGAAATTGCAATTAGCTTTGATGGAAAACTCACAAAATATAGAATATCTTAATAAGGATATTGAGAGTATGAATGAAATGATCTCTTCTTATTTGGATTTTGCTAGAGGTGAAGGTGGCGAGGATTTTCAAGTAGTTGAAATTAATGATTGGCTTTTGCAATATCTAGCTTCAGAATATACTGATAAGAATATTGAATTTGAAACCAAAGAACGATTACAAGTAAATATTAAACCATTCGCTTTTCAAAGAGTTATTGTCAATCTGCTAAGTAATGCATTTAAATATGGTACAAAAGTTAAAATTACTATACAATCTGATAAAAATAAATTACTGATTAGCGTTGAAGATAATGGTGAAGGGATTAAAGAAGAGGACCGGATAAATGTACTTAAACCTTTTTACCGCTCAGATGAAGCTCGGTCACTTTCTTCTTCAGGTAATGTCGGTTTAGGCCTGGCTATTACTAAAGAAATTGTTAATGATCACAAAGGCGACATTAGCTTATCTAAAAGTCAAGATTTAGGAGGGTTATTAGTCTTGATAACTCTACCTATAATTGCCAAAATACATAAATTTTAAGTTAAAATATGTAATGAAGAAAGAAATTTTAGAGGAAGAAATAGTAAATAAAGATCATCATATAAAACATCTAGCAATGATTATGGATGGTAATGCCAGGTGGGCGCAGTTGCATAATACTACTAAAGCTCTAGGACATAAAAAAGGAGCTGAAGTCGTCAAGAATTTACTTCCTGAAATCATGAATTTAAATATTCCATATTTTACTATTTATAGTTTTTCTCATGAAAATTGGCAACGTTCTCCTGAAGAAATATCAGTATTATTGAACTTGCTAGCTTTTTACCTTGATCACGAAATATCAGTGCTTAACAAAAATGGTATCAAATTAAAAATTATTGGTAACCTTGATCGCTTAAGTGAAAAATTACAAAAAACTATTAATAATGCAGTTAAGAATACCGAATATAACAGTAAAATGACCTTATGCGTAGCTTTTAGCTATGGTAGTAGATCAGAAATTGTTGATGCTTGCAATAAAATCATTCAAGATAAAAAAACTGTTATTAGCGAGAGAGAGTTTAGAAACTATTTATATGATCCCGAAATGCCAGATGTAGATTTGTTGATACGCACCAGTGGCGTACAAAGGATTAGTAATTTTCTTTTATGGCAATGTGCCTACGCTGAACTTTATTTTTCGCCTAAATATTGGCCAGACTTTAGTAAAAATGATCTCCTACTTGCCATAGACGATTATTCAAAGCGCAATCGTACCTTTGGAGGTCGCTAGTGACTACTAAATCTATAAATCTCACGAATTCAAATATGAAATTAAGAATAATATCTGCGGTAATAATGCTTTGCACAATTCTTACTATCATATTTTGGCTACCAAAATTATTTGATGCATTTATTGTATTGATTGCAGTTCTTATGTTAATTGAATGGTTCGAGATGACCAAAAGCTCTTCAGTTCATTTGTTATTAGGATTTGTGATCATTCCTATACCTATAGTCAGTTGCTCGGTACTTCACCAAATAGACTATGATGGCTATTTGCTCCTCACATACATTATCTTTATCTGCTCAGTTGACAGCTTTGCTATGCTGGGAGGACGTAAGTTACAGGGGCCAAAACTTGCGCCAACTTTAAGTCCTAACAAAACATGGAGTGGCTTGATTTGCGGTATAATAGGTGGTAATTTGATCTTATATTCACTGACATATATTCCAGGATATCATTTAC
>JAKONF010000168.1 GCA_022702085.1 Rickettsiaceae bacterium
AGCAATTAAATCAGAAACAAATTAACAGAAAAATCATTAGCAAATGACAATCAAGAGGTTGTTATACTGCTACTGATTTTATTTGCTTATTTTGGGCTTGATTTAGATTTTTATACAAAAAATATAGATGGCATATCCTAAATAGAAATTTTCTGTGCTTGATTTTGTAGTTCAAGATAATATCTACATGGAAGTGCAAATAAGATTAATTAGCAATAGTTTTTACGAAAAATGTTTATATAACTTAGATTTCAGATTATGTTGTATAAAATTTAATATAAGATCAAATGGACGATAAAGAAAAAGAATTAGCTATGACAGCTATTGATTATTACGAAGGTTATACTAAAACACAACGTAAAATATTAAAAACTTTAGTAAAAGTTGCTATCAATAATGTAGCAATTATTACGCCGCGTCGCATTTGTGAACTTCTTGGAGTTACGAGAGCAGTAGTATACAAAGCCTTTAATCGTTTTAAAGAAGAAAATTTAGTAACTTCTATAGATAAGCCTTCAGATAGATTTACTACTTTCTCCATTAATCAAACGAAGATACAAGATATTATTCAAAGATACAAAAATCAACAAGATATAAAGTAAAAAATTTGCATACACTAACAATATAAATTTGTTGACACAAGTTATTTGTAGTTCTATGATTGTTTTCATAAACAAAATTTATGGAGCGTTTATGGATATCAAAGAGAGTAAAAATAACGGTAAAAAGCGCTATGTAACCAGAGATGACGTGCTAAAGCTACTGATGAACCACATAGGAGATTATTCTACTGCTGATCTTGGCTGGTGGTTAGAAACCAAGACAGCTAATAACTTCACTGTTATTGAGCTTGAATTTATAACGCAAGCCTTTGCTACCCTCAGAAGTATAACCAGTAGCGTAGCTCTGTTTGAGAAAGAATGGACAACTAAGGTGGGTACATCAAAAGGTTGATACAACACTAACTGTTTATATCTAACAAAGCATGAGAATGACTAATAAAATAAAAAAAGATAAAGCGATAAAATCAGCGGGTAAAACCATTACTAAGAGTGATGCTTTATTTAAAACTATTATGGAAGACTTAAACGCTGCCAGAGAATTTTTAGAGCATTACTTGCCAATTCATTTCAAAGAGCTAGTTGACCTGTCAACTATTAAAGTTGAAAAAGAGTCATTTGTTGAGGACGATTTAAAAAGAGCTTTAAGTGACATTGTCTATAGCATAAAGACCAAAGAAGGAGAAGATACTTACGCGTTCATTCTGATCGAGCAACAATCCAAGCCTGACTACCTAATAGCTTTTAGGCTGTGGAAGTATATGCTGCTGCTGATTGACCGCTATATTAAGGATAATAGTATCAGTAGCAACAAGGGTAATGGTAATGATAGTAATAGTAGTACTAGTTTTAGCAATAAGTCAAAGCTCCCACTAATAATGCCTATCGTGTTCTACAATGGCACTAAAAAATACAACGCCCCACGTTCTTTATGGGACTTATTTGTAAAGTCTGATCAAGCTAAAAAGCTAATGACTGATGACTACAAATTAGTAGACCTCCAAAGCATGCATGATGATGAAATAAAGCAAAAAGCTCACTTTGGCATGATTGAATATTTTATGAAACATATCAATACCAGAGATACTTTAAAGCTCTGGGCTGACTTTTTAGCTAGTTTTAAAAATGCTGTTCTATTAGATAAAGAGAGGGGTTATATTTACATCAAACACTTACTATGGTACACTGATTCCAAAATACCTGAAGATAAACAGCAGGAATTAAATAACTTGGTACTAGATAATTTAAACAAATCAGATGGGAAAAATATTATGCGCACTATAGCTCAAAAATATATTGATGAAGGTAGGCAAGAAGGGGAACAAATTGGTATAAAAAAGATAGCCAGCAATATGATTAAAAAAGGTTTTGACCAACAGTTGATTGCTCAAATGACCGGTCTTAGATTAGCAGAGATAAACAAACTCAAAAAAATATAATGGCTAATTTGTATTCTATGAGTCCTAAGACACTTAATTACCAAGAAGCTAAAACAAACTTTAGTGAAATTTGTGAGGAAGATTATGGAAACGACCCAGAACCCATTTACGTAGTTCTAAAAAAAACAGATGGTAACAAACATGAGAAAGAACAAACTTACGTCTTAGTTAAAGCACTAAGATATTTAGTAGTTCATTTTCTAAAAAAAGCTCTCCTTATGATGATCTATAATAGTTACCGCATGTTCAAATCCCTAGGTCATTTAGCGCAGGTCTTTTTACCTGGAGTGAAGAGAGATTCAGCTTATTCCAGCTATTATGTGCAAACACATTCAGATGATGTGCTGTCGAAGTGCGAAAGGATTATAGTTATCGTAGAGAATGAAGATGAAAATTTATTGGCGTGATCTTGCCCTTAGAGCTATATAAGATGATGTTTTAGAAAGAAGCAGCAAAGACTAGTATAATTAGTATATTATGCTCTCAAGTTATATATGCTAATATGTAGAAGTTAAGACTTGATCTTACAGACACTATAAATTATCTGTTTTGTTGTCACTACCGTGGTACTCAGTTAGATTTTGACTATCTGATAAATACTCAAGATAAAGTATTATCACGAAGACGTGGTACTCATTATTCTTCTCAATAGCAAGTTTTTTACTATCCAAAAAAGTTTGCATAGGGGGTTTACCATAGCAATATCTACCTGAATGAGGTCTATCATGATTGTAATAATATAACCAGGTATCTAAATCTTTCTGCAATTCTTCAATCGAAGAATAAATCTTCTTACGCATAGCCACTTCAAAGAACTCCTGCTTCATAGTTTTATGGAATCTTTCGCAGATACCATTAGTTTGAGGGTGAGAAGCTTTGGTAGTAGTATGCTCTATGCCCTCTATACTTAAAAACAGTTCAAAAGCATGATGCTCAATATTACCTTTATATTCAGTACCTCTATCTGTTAATACACGTAATACAGGAATTTCCTGCTCAGCATACCATGGTAATACCCGATCATTGAGCATGTCACTAACGTGGTTCTCAGCAGAAGTAAGAGCACTTTTGTCTGCATATAGCTTGGCATCAGCTACTCTTGTATAAGTGTCAATATATATTTGTGTATATACCTTACCTATACCTTTAAATGTACCAACGTAATACATATCTTGCGAACCCAAATAACCAAGATACTGAGTTTCAATTTCCCCTATAGTTTCTCTATCATTTCTACGTTTCTCAAGTACCTGTAATTGAGCTTCTGTAAGTACAATGCCGTCTTGCGCAATTCTAGCTTCCAATGCTAGTAACCGTTTCTTTAAATTGTTTAGATCATTCCTTAGCCAGATAGATCTTACTCCTCCTGCAGATACCAAGATACCTTTCTTTTTTAGTTCATTTGATACTCTTAATTGCCCATACGCAGGATATTCTATAGCCATCTCCAGTACTCCAGCCTCTACTATAGGATCAACTCTATTAGCTATTACAGGCTTTTTTCTGCTTATCTCATATAAAGCTTCTTCGCCTCCAGTTTCATATAATTCTTGGAATCTGTAATAGCTATCTCTATGCCCATCGCTTTGCATGCTGCTGACACATTCCCTAAGCTTTTTGCTAATCCTAATAATCCTAATTTTAGTTTTATTATTTTCTGATTTAAACTCATTTTAATCTCCATTTAATATTTACTTTATTTTATTAAATGTAAGATCAAATCTTAACTAGTACACATTATATAATAGCTTTACTTTTGTAGTAAAGTAAATGCTATTATAGTATATAAATGTAAATACATTAAATACTTTATCTATTTGAATTAACTTAAATATTCATATGAACAAATAATTGACGCTCTGCGTCATACAATAGTAGTAAAAACATTTGTGTTGAGCAGTTGATCATTCTTGGTCTTCTATTTCTGAATAATACATCTGTTCTTCCTCTAAAAGCTTAAACATAGCATATTTTATCCAAACAGCTTTGGGTATTCCTATATTTTTAATATGCCAGTCAATAGTATTCCATTCATACTCTTTGATAGATATATTGAGTGGCTTACCTAAATTACTACCCTCTTGCATTGTAGGTTCTACTAGCGCCTTTCCTGTAGGCCATTGCCTAAATTTCAGTGCAGTTTTTCTTTTCTCTGGGTGATTTATTTTGCTCTGGACGTTTACGCATTTTTAAAAACCTCATCATATAATTTTTGGATCTCGCTTACTGCTTTACTATCTTTCTGATTTAGCTCCGTAACTGCTAAGCCATCGGCAACAGAACGTCTAAAAACTATTCTATAGCCAATTTGGATATTATGAAATTTTAGGTGCTTAAATTCTCTACTAAAGTTAATAGCTTGCTCGGTAAGATTAGATTTGGGATTAGTATCTACTTTGTTTAAAAAAGTAATGATCTTTATTTCTTCATTAAATTGCATGGCTTCTTCAATCAAATCATCCATTCTTTGAGTCCCCCAGATATCATACTGACTTGGCGAGAATGGAATCACCAGAGTATGAGCGACTAACAATGCACTTCTTAGAGTAACGCTGTCTCTACCGCCCACATCTACTATTATATTATCAAATTTAGAGCTTAACTTCTTAAGTTCGGCATTAATACCTCGTCCATATATTGCTGAGCAAGTTATCTGTGGCTTATGGGTCTCTTCAGCTCTAATGCTAGCAAAAT
>JAKONF010000096.1 GCA_022702085.1 Rickettsiaceae bacterium
GGATAGTGAATCATATTTTAATTCACCACCACTGATGATTATATGATCTTTGTTTGTATGGCGCTTCATAATTTATAATTATTAATTTGATATATAAGAAATTAACACGAATTATTTAATTTGTGAAGAACAAGTTGTTTGAATTAATACTTTCAAGAGTAGCAAAGATTTTAATAGAATTTAGTTATTTACAGCAGTAGATTTAAACAATTTTCTGATATTCAAAATAAATCTTACGTACAGCATAAATCCATAAACCGCAAACTGAAATAAATACTACCATAAGAATCGGTGAGATTGAAGTAAAGGTAGCTGTAGGCATGATAGTAAAGATGACAGATTGTAGTAAGCCACTAGAAGATTTACCAATTTTTGCGCTTATCACGTCAACAGCAGCTTTACCTTTGGTTTTAGATTCTTGATCAAGTGGTATATATAGCATTTCTCTAGAAGTATCCCAAATAGAATATTTACTCCCTTTAGCTAGTATATTCTGAATTGCGCCAATAGAAACAGCAAGGGCTAAGGGCGTCATGATCAAGGCGCTGTGAAATAATGATAATACTTGGTGGTCAAACACTACCATAACAAAAAAAGCAGTACCAGTGACCATAATAATTACTGGTGAAATTACGGCTGCAACAAACCAGTTATGGGTACGCATTATATTATTACCAATAATAGTCATGATCATGATAGCAACACCAGTCCAGAGAATATACATGCTATTAAATTCAGCAAATGAATTAACAGTAGGATATAATTCTTTAATTTTAGCTTTCCAAACAGCTTCAACTAAATTGATTGATAAACCAAAAGCAGCAGAACAAATTAAGAGTAGCCATAAGTACTTTGATTTAGCGATAAATTTAAAACTTTCTAAAACGCTTAATTTTTGTGAATTTTTATTATCAGTCTTTTGTTTCACAGATGATGCAGAATTATTCATCACATATTTGGTAATAAAACCAACTAAAAAGCAAGAAGCTATGGCGCTTATAACTACCAGAGTTGTAGATATTTGTACCAGTGCAATTTTGCTATCGTTTATGTTTATGAAGTAACGTGCAAAGCTGTTTTCTGAGGATAAGTTCATCATCAGTAAACCAACAAGTATTAATGATGAATTACCAAAAAGTGAAAATAAAGTATAAAATCTTTTAGCCTCAGCAGTAGAGGTGATTTCATTAGCAAATTGCCAAAACAATAATACGTAAAATATATTAGGCCATAATTCAGCTGAAGTGTAAAAAGCTATAAAGCTCCAGTTACCAATAAGAGCAATGTACCACTTAAAATGCGGATAGATGTCCATTAGCTTATTTAAACGGTTGGCATCGAAATGAAATAGATGTACATTTGGATAAAGAAAAAAAGCAAAAATTATAAAAAATAAGACAAAAAATACAGTAAGATAATAAAAAATACGCTCAAAGCTAACGTGATTTGATAATTTGGCATAAATAATAACAAATAAAATGGCAGCAGGAGTTACGCAATAAACTTTAGCAAAAGAGGCAACTTCAGCACTAATCTCGGTAATTAAGATACTGTCTTTAAGAATTCTTAAAACGTTTTGATTGAAAAGCACGCAAAACATAAGAGCGGACATTGGTATAAATTTACCAAGTTCGTGCTTATAAATCGGCCAAAAAATGTTTCTTAGCTTGTTTTTAAAAATATTTGGTTGTAGATTGCTCATTATTATAGACTATCCAAGACAAAAAAAAAACCAAAAATCTAAGAATATAGTTTTGTGGTCCTCCGTAACATAGTCTATTTTTTAAACTAAATTTATAGAATGAATCTTCGTTAAATTATTAAAAAAATTAAGGTTTTTATACGTTTTATTTGGATAATTGTCAATTTAAATTTGAGCAAATTTTGAAAAAATGCTCTATGCTAAAGAAAGATGATGGAGAATTTAGCTAAATATCTACAGCAATTTCAATCTTTTGATAAAAGAAATAAATTGGGAAATGAGTACATAAAAATTAGTGAAGAGAGCTATAGTCTTTCGCCAGCTGTTAAATTATACTAATATGGTGCTAGTAATACGTATTCTAAAAGAATAACATTAATTGTGCCTTCAATATTTAATTCTCCTGAAATATTATTTATAAATAAAAGACAAAATTTTGTTCATTATTTGCGAAGATTTACCTCTATTTATTTAATGGATTGGCAAGAAATAAACTTATCAAATTATAACTTAACCAATTACATTGTAGAAATTATCTCTGCAGTCAAATATTTATTTCACAAATATAATTGTAGAATTGATCTCATTGGTCACTGCATTGGTGGTACAATTAGTTTAATCGCTGCGAGTGTAAATAATGAAATCTTAAATTCAATAACATTATTAAATTCGCCATGGGACTTTAGTTATCTACAATTTCAAAGAGCTGCTCATAAACAATTAAATCTTGATGAAACTATAAATAATTTAACCCAAGTACCTAAAATTTATCAGCAAATATTATTTTTTTTGCTAAATCCGCAATATTTTCAAGATAAAATTGTTAAATTTTTTGAAATTTGTAATCAAGGCAAGAAAGAAACAGAATTGTTTTTTAGAATTGAAAATTGGCTCCTTTCAGGACATTCCTTGACAAAATCTACTTACATCCAATTAACAAAACAACTTATTGATGAAAATATATTTCATAATAAATTAAATAAAAATGACAAGCACCTAGATAGCTTAGAATTACCAGTTTGCATCGTTATTGCTGAGAAAGACAACATTGCTCCACCATCTTCAACTTTACCTTTGCTTAAAATAATAAAAAATTCTACACTACTAGAAGTAGAGAAAGGTCACATTAATTATTTAATCAGTACAAAATTAACCAATTTTTTTCAAAAATTTGAACCCTGGTTTAGCTCATGCAAATAAATAATTCAACGAAATCAAAAACGACAAATCAAAATGAAGTATACATAACTCATGCCAAAAGAACTGCTGTTGGTACATTACTTGGTAGCCTAAGTAATATTTCAACATCATCACTTGGCGCACATTTAATAAAAAATATAATTGCCGAGAGCAGAATAGAGCCATTTAATTTGAATGAAGTGATATTAGGGCAAGTGCTTACTGGTGGGGCGGGACAGAATCCTACTCGGCAAGCGATTATAAAAGCAGGATTACCAGAAGAGATAGTTGGTACTACTATCAATATGGTATGCGGCTCAGGTTTAAAAGCAGTATCACTAGCTTATCAAGCTATTAAAACTGGCATGGCTGATATAATCATAGCAGGTGGCCAAGAAAATATGTCCCTTGCGCAGCACAGCGCATATA
>JAKONF010000183.1 GCA_022702085.1 Rickettsiaceae bacterium
AAGCACTCTGAGTTTGTAGCCACCTGAGAGCACAGAAAGCGGGCTATAATGATATTTTTCTTTAATGCCAAGCCCAGATAAAAGTTCAGCAGCAATGATATCAGCGCTATAGCCATCATTATCAAAAATGACTTGTTCAAATTCACCCAAGGCGTAACCATCTTCTTCAGAGATACAATCTTTAGCTAGAATTTCTTCCTTCTGGCAAATTGCTCTCCACAAATCTTCTTTACCCGCAATTACTGTATTGATAATTGAGACATTTTCATATTTGTATTGATCTTGCTTCAACCAACCGATCCTAGCGTTTTTGGCAATATTTATCTCACCCAAACTTGGCTGTTCTTCGCCGCCAAGTACTTTGAGCAAAGTAGTTTTACCAGCTCCATTAGCTCCAACTAAGCCATATCTAAAATTTGCATTGAAATTTAAATCAACGTCAGTAAATAATAGTTTTGAGCCAAATTGCATGGCCAGGTTATTGACTGTAATCATATATATATTTGAATTAAGTAAAATGATTTTGTAAAATCTGTGAGGATATTATGCCAAGTTTAGCAAATAAACAATTGTTGAATTAAAATATTTCTTCGCCTAGCCTAAAATGATCATTTGCATTATATGATCCGTGAAAATTTTAAGTTTTGATAGCATATAGGGCATGATCACTAGCATACTTAGATAAATGGCAATAATTTTTGGTACAAATGTTAAAGTTGTTTCCTGAATTTGGGTCAAAGCTTGCAATAAGGAAATGATCAGACCCACAGACAGCGAAAGCAACAGAATTGGCGCCGAAATCATAATTAGAACGTAAATTGCTTCGCGGCTTATCTCCGCAACCGATCCAGCATCCATATGTTTATCCTACTATATATTGTATAATCTATTATTAGCATTTTGAAAATTTTTACTACCACGAAAATAAACTGTTTTATACGATGACTTTTCATTACTTTTATGGTTTCTGTGGCGACTTCTATTACGTAAAGAAAAACTCCCAAGACCCCTAATTTCGACGCGCTTTCCTTCAATCAATTTGTTTGATAAATACTCGAATATCAAATTAATAACTAGCTTTATATCTTCTAGTGGCACATCGCTTATATTGACAGATACTGCTTCTGCTAAGTTTTTTTTATGAGCTTTTTCCATGTTTTATCTTTAATGATTATATATTGCTTGTAGTCCTTGTGCCTTATTTTTAAATATATTAGTCACTACACTAGGCATTAGAGTACCTAACTCATCTAATAACATATCACGGAAGCGTGGCTGAGCTTTCAACTTAATTTCTTTTATTTCAAGCTTTGCATCAATGTTTTTAGTGTCTTGTAACCATTTAAGTGCGCTATCACTAGATCCAACAGCATCTATAAGCTTTAATTTATGAGCTCTTCTACCTGAATATACTCTGCCATCAGCTAAATTTTTTGCCTCATCTATAGTAAATCCTCTTCTTTCGGCTATTAATTCTACAAAATATTCGTAAGAATCAAAAACATCATCCATAATAGCATCATGCACAGCTGGCGTTAATTTTTCAGTGGGATTAGGAGCTGCTTTAAGTTCACCTGTCTTAAAATTATTAAATTTAATACCAATTTTTTCAGCAAGTTCAGTAATCTCTGCTGTTTGCATTATCACACCCATTGAACCTGTAATAGTACCATTATGAGCTATTATATAATCTGCACCTAGAGAAATTAAATAACCTCCAGAAGCAGCTACCGTTCCCATTACTGCTACAACTGGTTTTTTGGCAGCTATTTTCCGCAAAGCATTATAGATTTTTTCAGCTCCAACGACGGTACCGCCAGGAGAATTTATATCTACAATTAAGGCCTTAACTTGATCGTCTTCAGCAATTTTTTCTAACTTTTTATCACGTTCTTTATCTTCAAAAATTACTTCATCTATAGTAACTTGACCAATATAACTAACTAGTGGTAATCTACTATTAGCAAATAGGCCAAGTTTTTTACCGCTCACTGCAATTAATAACAACAAACTAAGAACAGCCAAGATCTTCCATTTTTTGATTTGTAATTTGTGTGAGCGACGCTCAACTAAATATTCTGGAGTTAATTGCATAATTATTTTTCTCTTTTAGTTCTAGCTTGTTCAAGCTTCCAATCTTGCTCTCTTAAAGTTTGTCTTTTATCATGAAGCTTTTTACCCTTGGCTAAGCCAAGCTCAACTTTTGCTTTGTTCTTGTCATTAAAATATAAAGAAATAGCAATCAAAGTGTAACCTTTTAATTTAATTTTACCAATAATTTTTTTGATTTCTTGCCAATGTAGCAACAACTTTCTTGGTCTTTTAGTAAGATGATTGAATTGATGAGCTTTATCATATTCTGCAATATGACAATTATATAGTATAATCTCCTGCTCAGAGCTAGCGGCATGACTGTCTTCTATGCTTGCTTTACCATTTCTGAGCGATTTTACTTCGCTTCCTTTAAGAATGATGCCAGCTTCAAAGCGTTCTTCAATAAAATAATTAAATACAGCTTTACGGTT
>JAKONF010000184.1 GCA_022702085.1 Rickettsiaceae bacterium
AGCGACTGAAATAATCAATACTAGCTCTGCTTGACTATTGACTAACGAAAAAGTTCATATATACTGCATTGATTGTTTTTTAACTATAAAGAGATACTTGTCCAGATGTTTGCAGTAATTAAAACAGGCGGTAAGCAATATAAAGTCGCTAAAAATACTACTATAAAAGTAGAAAAAATTGAAGGTTTACAAGGTTCTAAAATCCAGATTAATGATGTGCTGATGATTGGTGAAGCTTCGAAGCCGCATTTTATTGGTACTCCTTTAGTCAAAGGAGCTTACGTTACAGCTGAAATAAAAAGACAATTTAAAGACGATAAAATAATAGTATTTAAAAAAAGAAGACGTCAAAATTCTCGTAGAAAAAATGGTCATAGACAACCAGGTACAGAAATCACAATTACTGATATTTCTAAAAAATAACTTAAATTATAGATTATAAATTATTAAGAGGCATTGAAAAATGGCAACCAAGAAAGCTGGTGGTAGTTCAAGAAATGGTAGAGATTCAGCTGGTAGGCGGCTAGGACCTAAGAAATCTGATGGTCAATCTGTTATTCCGGGCAATATCATTATTAGACAACGTGGTACTAAAGTACATCCAGGAGAGAATGTAGGTTTAGGCAAAGATCATACAATCTATGCACTAGTCGCAGGTGTAGTTAAGTATTCTAGTAAAAAAAATCATAAATTAGTAAGCGTAGTAATTGGCGATAACGTTGCTAAGTTTTCTGATCTCAATAATTCCAAAAAATATTCTGTCCAGAATTTATCAAACTCTGTAATTCAAGCAGCTCAACTATCCTCTTCAAAAGATAGCGCTACCATTGAAATAAAGTCTAGCGATAAAAAACCTAAGACCGAAAAAGCTCCTATTAAAGAACCTAAAGAAAAACCTGTCAGCTCGCCTATAAAAGAGCCTAAGAAAAAGCCAGCAAAAATAGTGGAAAAAGTATAGATTTAATCTTGAGTCGATTAAATCTATATTTTTTAAAAAATCATTCACAATCCCAAAAGAGATAGATCATCAATGTTCTTGCTCTCTTGGTTTACGTATGACGTAGAATTTTTTGCCAGATCGTGTGAATCTGACATTTTACCCAAATAATTACTCGAACTCATTAAATTTGAGTTTTTTGTAATAACATTGTTCGAGTTTTTAATAGTTGCTGTAGAATTGCTAGTTGTTTGAGGGGTGACCAAGCCCATTATATCCAATTTCTTCGTGTTAATACTTACTACCTCAGAAACAGCTGATGCAGCAGTTACCGAACTTACTGAATTTTTCGAGGCTGTACTGATTGCAACTTGCTCAACTACCCGTACAGCTGGCGAAAAGGTTACTAGTTTTTTGTCATCACTAGCTGCTTGAGATGCAATTGAAGTCGTTACAACTGATTCTTTTATAGCATCACTATTTGTTTTGGTTGAAACTAATGGTGATGAAATTACTATTTTTACAGCGTCATTGACTACTTGATTATCAGCTGACTGTACTAATACATTTGAATTTTTTGTGATTAAATCATCTTTAGTTGCTTCTTTAACGATTTTGGTAGTTTCTGGAACTAATATAGCTGATGTTGTTTTTGCACTATCATTCACTGTTGCGGAAGGAGCTGAATCCATTGTTTTTTGTATATTTGCTTCAGTTTTAGTTACTTCTTGAGTAATTGGAATGATATCTAATTTTGTAATGCTAACAACTGCTTGAGCGGTAGCTAGAGCTGGAATTGGCACCACTGCATCATTCTTTGTGACGTTATGATTGACTATTTTGGGACTAGTGGAATCTGGCATGTTAAAATTTTTGGTGATCAAATCAGTTACTAGTGGGTTATTTGTTACTTCTGTAATACTACTTGCTTTAGACGCAACTGAATTTATGATATTTAATTCTTTCATAGCAGTATTATTTGTATCTTGAGCAATTGGGTCAACAACTACTATCTTTTTATTACTTTTAGCTATCTCAGTATCTTCCGAAACTACAATATTTGTTGCAGTCTTTAATACATCTTGTATAGAAGGGATAGTTATTGTTCCTTCATCATTACTATCTGTTGGAAGAGTATTCGAACTTCCTTTTTGTGAATTTTTGTCAACATTTTTATTTTGATTGCTTGATACGTCAATTTTTTTAAATTCATCATTTATTTGAGATGTATTTGAGCTTTTTGTAGAACTTTCTTTGTTATCTTGATCATTCAATGTACCATTTTCTTTGCTGTGATTGTTATTTTCTATAACATCATCATGTTTGGCTGGATTTTGGCTGTCTTTGACTTTTTTTCTATCTCGATGTTCTATAAATTTCTTTTTTATTGCTTCATGATCTGAGTTTGCTACGAATTCCATAAAATCGTAATACACACTGCAATGTTTATTATAATCTCTTTTTTTGGGTACTCTCTTAGCCATTATTATCTCCATAAAGATCATTTATGAGACTAATAATCAATCATAAAGGTAAAAAAATAATTAAAGTTTTAATTAATAGTCGATTTTACTAAAATAAATTTTCTTCTGTTCCTAATAGTTGACCTAGACCATCGC
>JAKONF010000003.1 GCA_022702085.1 Rickettsiaceae bacterium
TTAGTTGCCTCAATTGATGATAAATATTTATTATCCACCAAAGAACCTATAGGCCCAGTAATTGTTAAGCTACTGCCTGCTGTTAAATTATTAGCTGTAATATAACCGGAATTATTGACTTTAAGAGGTGCTGAGATATTTGTATTTGTATTTTTGGTGATATTTAAAGTACCATTCTCATTCATGAAATCTATATTTGCGCCATTGGAGGCAGTCATATCACCATTTTTTGCCAAAGTTAAAATTGAATCTTGATTCAGTTTTACTCCTCCAATATCCAGATTTATATTTTCATTTAAAGTAGCTGAGCTGCTTGGCTTCATGATCAATGAAGTAATTGCTAAATCTTTGCCAATTGGACTATTGAAGGTTACATTACGAGCATCAACAGTGATGATAGTGTTAGTATCACTACTTATAGTTTTGCTATTAATCTGCCCAGTAACACTAGCATTGTCACCTTTGAACAACATTTGACTATCGTTATTAAGTTGAATTTTATCTGAATTAATAATAGCTGAGTCACCGGTGAAACTAACTGTCTTACCTCTTATTCGTAGATCATTGCTATACACATTGCCTTTAGCTGTAATATCTTCATTAACATAAACAGCGAATAATTTAGCATCTGCAGTACCTATATCTAAAGCAATACCGTCTTTTGCTGAGAAAAATGCTGTACCATGATCAGGGTCTTCAGTAGTTATACTAGAATAGAAATCTTTACTATTTACAATTATATTACTATGAATACGATCTAAATTATTAGTGAGTAGTCTTATCGTTTTTAATCTATTATTTGGTCCACCAATAGCTCCTGTGCTGGTTGTAAAATTGTTTCTAACGCCAATAGTATGAATTAAATCTCCTGCTGTAGTTATGCCACCACCATTTAAAATAGTAGTAGTTGACTCCACAAAATTCAATGTTGCTGGCATTTGACTGTTCGAAAATGTAATAGCATTAGTTAAAGTTTGTCTATCACTAATAGTTACATCGTTGTTGGAAACTATGATATTTCCGAGGTAATTTTCTTCTATACCAACAATTGCTTTTACTTGGATTGGTTTTGGATTGATGAATTCAATTGTACTTGAACCATTTGTGCCATTAATAGTATCTGCATTTACATCATCAGTAAATTGAGCAAGGGTATTATTACCTAACGTAATATTGTCCGTAAAATTAGCTATTTTATTGAATCTTACCGAGCTATTATCGCTCAATGTCAAGGATACTGGTCTAGTAGTTTTACCAATCTCCTGATTAAATACTACATTACTACGATCAGCAAAACTTGCTTCTATTGGCGCTGAGCCAATAACTATTTGTCCTGGTCCATCAATTCTGCCATCTATAAAATTATTTCCATTTATATATAATATAGAACTATCACCCAAAGTTATTCCAGCATCTGAAGAAGTACTTATCAATAAATTATCTCTTAGAATAACGCTGGATCTATCACCCATAGTGAATTGTTTGATACCAATATTATTGCCTATTGCTTTCCGAAAATATACATCGCGTATATCATCGTTAATTTTAACATTACCATAGCCATCGATTAATGAATCAATCAAAACTCCTCTTTGATTGAAAATTAGAGTTGCATTATTTGCTAAGAGAATGTCATTGGCTACTATAGACCCATTAGTAGCAACCTCTGAATCATTACCAATAGTTAAAATATCTATAGCAGCATCTAGACCTATAGATTTTTTGAAAACTACTCCAGCTAAATTGGAATTCACGCTAATTCTACCATTTCCAGCATTTTTGGCATTGAATATGGTATTAAGTGTTAAGTTATTATTATCAATAGTAACTCTAGCTCCATCTCCAATGACAGTAGCGGCTCCATTAGTGGCAACATTACCCTTGATTGAAACTATGCTATTATCACCAATCTGCAAAGAATTTACTGGGTTTGTATTACCAATATTATTAGCAAAAATGATATTGGTTAAATTTGGATCCACGATAATACTACCTGCTCCATCAATAGTTTGAGCAATGTTTACGTTGCCATTAGCAATTTCCAGAGTTCCGGAACTTAAAAAATTTACTGGTGTTTGTAGATCCTCATATATCTTAGCTATAGTGCCTTCATCTTTTATATTCAAACTGTGGCCTCTCACAGTAGATAAAAAATCCATTACACCTGGACCATTTAGGTTAATATCACCTACCGGAGCACCTGCGCCAATACTACCTATTGAACCCCCTCCATTAAAATTCAAATTAGTAGCAGCTCCTGAAGCTAAATTTACCGAACCACCTAATACTGCTCCTTGCGCAAATGTTATAGAGCCAGTGTCACTTGTTCCTTGTACATCTTTAATAGTTTGATGGCCAGATATGGTAACATTTTTTTCCGCAGCCCCTGCTTTTAATATACCAATTCCATTTGGAATGGCGAAATTATTGCTTATTAAACTACCCTCACCAGTATACTCGACGGTACCTGAATTTTGATTAGTAGAATCTACCAATGGCGCAGTTAAGTTTACTCCATCAGCTACTATTATCTTAGCATCATTACGTCCTCTAAAATCAATTAAACTATAAACACTATCTGCATTTATGTTTGTTTCGCCACCAGCGTCTACAAGCTTTAATGCTGGGGGGTTAGTACTACTTGTATGATCTTTACTAAAAGTTACATTACCTCCAGTAGCGTCTATTATTTCAACCGCATGCGTATCTATATTAATATTTATTGGCGCATTGCCCATCAATATTAAACTTTGAATCCTTTGCGTGTCGCTGTCACCAAATGCTCCAGTACCGTGTATATTTATAGGATGATTATTGGCATTAATAATGATTACACCAACTTTATCAAAAACTTCGCCAGAATTAGTATTTTGATGAACATTGGTGTTTTGATAAAAATCTAAAGTCCCAGTGGCATTAGTTGAATCTATTTGATAAGTAGAATTTGTATTAGCCAATGTTAGCAAATCGACAACTTGCGCAACAGTTTTTGATGGCTGCATTATCAATGTTGCAGGCTTTGATTGATCACCAATGATTAATTTTTGTACAAAAATATTATCATCCGTGGTGACCACTGAGTTGTTAAGTGCGATAATTGAATCTAATCTTCCTCCTGCAATACCCATACTTAAACCTAGCAATTTAGTATTACCACCATTAAATACTAAATTACCATTATCATCCGTTACGCCTTTAATATATTCACCATTAGTTCCATAAATTTTTCTATTACCAATAAAATTTAATGTTGTATTTTGACCTAAAGTTATCGCCGCTTGATTTGGGTTATTGAACGTAACATCACCATTAATATTTGCTGTAGTTCCTGCTCCTAAATTTATGGAAGTTATAGGCACCGAGCTTCCTAAATTGCCATTAAAACTTATATTATTAGAATTATTACTAATCAAAATATCGCCAGCTCCATCAATGTTGCCATTGACTCCAGCGTTACTGTTAATGATATTTAAAGTTCCTCGTGAAGAGAATAGAACATTACCTGTAAGTACACCTGATAAATTTGCTATACTTGTGCCACCCAAAAATTCAAGTTGATTGGCGAACACATTGCTTGGTAAAGCTATATTAGTATTTGAAGCAGTCAGCTTGATATTGCCAATTGGATATAGATGACTTCCTATAATACCATTTAAAGTTACGTTACCTTTGACGTCAAAATTAACTTTTTGACCGCCGCTAGAGTTAACATTACCATTAACAATGGTTCCATCTAACAAAACAATTGTATCTGTGCCAGTTCCTTGTGTTTCGCTGATATTATATGTACCCCCTGCTAGAGTAAGACTACCAGCTCCAGCATTGAGCCTTTTTATTGGCGAAGTACCTACTGCTGGTCCAGAGGCACCCCCACTCCACTTGCTACTACCTCCAGCGAAAGTCACTTTACCAATACTAGTACCACCAATAGCATAGGCATTAGCATTAAGATCTTTGTCAGCTGCAATTTGCACTTCGCCATCTGCATTATATATTAAATTACCATTTATACCTGCGATGCCTGATAATCCTTGATTTAGTAAACTTGTCCCTGTACCATTTACATTAAATGATCCTGAAGTTGCTGATGGATTATTCTGTAAATTTACCGTTCCATTAAAAATGGTAGTTCCATTTCCATTAGAATCAACTCCTCTTGTATATATGTTGGGATTCAAAGTTATAGTTTGATTATTAGCATTAGTATTTACAGCATGTAATGCTCCGTTACCCGAATTACCTATATCGGTGGTAGAATTTAAAGTTAAAGGATTATTATTAGCATTTAAATTAAGAATACCTTGAAAAGTAGTACCAGCTATGAACTTATTAGCGTTGATATTAAAATTTTGAGTTCCTTC
>JAKONF010000030.1 GCA_022702085.1 Rickettsiaceae bacterium
TGGTTTTTTACCTAAAACTAATGATAGTAGACAAAAAATATTTAAGAATCTTATTTCTTTAGATGCCACGTTAATTTTTTTTGAAGCAGCCAGTAGATTATATGAAGCTTTGCAAGATGCTCTTAAAATATTTGGTAACCGTAATGCCTGCATAGTACGTGAACTTACAAAACTACATCAACAAGTGAAACTAGAAAATTTAGCTAAGCTAAATGAACATTATGGACAAAATAAAGTTAAAGGCGAAATAGTATTGTTAATTTCGGGCGCGCCAGCTCAAATTGAAAAATCAAGCTTAGTAGAAGAGTTAGATATTGAAATTAATTTACTGTTACTAAAAAATTTATCAGCTAAAGATGTCACTGAAATAATGCTTAACAAATACTCAAAAGATTTTAGTAAGAAAGAAATTTATCATAGAGTAAACAAGTTAAAATTTTAACCCTTTGATAAAATTACTAATTACCTATGGTTTAAAAAATAGTACATAAAACACCTCTGGTAAAACCGTAGGTTAATTTTTCACTTGCACAGCTAATTTATATTATGTATTATCCTACTCTTAATTAGTAATGTGGCTTTGGTATGCCTATTTTACTATTTCGTCGTTAAATACCAATAAAAAAAGGAAATTTATGCCTAAAATGAAAACTCACTCAGGCGCAAAAAAGCGTTTTAGTATAACTAGCTCCCGTAAAGTGAAAGCTGGTCAAGCTGGTAAAAATCATATGATGATTAATAAATCAAAAGATCAAAGCCGTAATTTAAGAGGCACAACCATTCTTGCCAAGGCCGATGGTCAAAACATTAAAAAATATTTTTTACCAAACGGTTAATCTTAAATAGGAATAATAAATAGCATGACATGTAATAAATCCAGTAGTAGTAAAAATCGCCATAAAAAAGTTTTTAAATTAGCTAAAGGTTACCGCGGGAGGTCGAAGAATTGCTTCACCATCGCTGTTCAAAAAGTTGAAAAAGGTCTACAATATGCGTATCGCGATCGTCGCAATCGTAAACGTGATTTTAGAGGTTTGTGGATTCAAAGAATAAATGCTGCAGCTAGAATCCATGGTATGAATTATTCCCAGCTTATTGGTGGCCTCAAGAAAGCTAATATAGAAATTGATCGCAAAATGCTAGCTGAACTTGCTATTAACAATGCTGAGGGTTTTGCCGAAATTGTTAATCAATTAACATCTGTTGTAAGCTAATAGATCTGTAGTACAATCACAAATTTGGTGGGTTTTTGTCAGTCATAAAATGCCTGATCAAACTCACCAAAAATGATAACAAAAATACCAGAGCAAGTATCTCTACTATTTCTGAAAATGTTCCAGCTAAACTGACAAAATCAACTACCAAAGCTAATACTACTGATCAAAAAAAGTGACATATAATTATCTCATTTTTACCCAATCATTTCATTACATGAGTTTCAAATAATTTAATTCATGTGTATTTACAAAAATCGAATTAAAATCTAACTATAATAACTAATAAATTTGTGATATCTTCTTAAGTTAAATTAAGCTAAATACTAACTGCTCATATCCAATCTTGAGGTTTTAATTGATAGCTCTAAATAATTTAGACGTTATCTATTCAAATTCGGCTTTACATTGTTGATCATACTTATGTTTAAAACAATCATTTATTTGCTTAGCGTTAATTCTGTTCACTGATAGTTCAGGCAGTTCTTTCTGATCAAAAAACCTTACTTCTGAAGTTTCTATGCTAATTGTTGATTCACCTGAAATAATCTCACAATGAAAAACCATTTTATAGATATGTGGCCATACAAATTGTGAACTTTGTTTATAATTGTCGTAAACACCAATTAATTTTAAAGCTTTACAGCTATAGCCTGATTCTTCATAAATTTCTTTGATAGTATTTTCTGCTGGCGAGAGATTAATATCAGCCCAGCCACCTGGTATTGACCATAAACCATCACTAGTCTCTTTAACCATCAATATCTTATTATCTTTAAATACTGCGCCGCGAATATCAACTTTCGGAGTTTTATAGCCTACATCATGAGCAAATATTTCTTTAATTTCGTCATATTTGCGCGTACTAAAATTAGTAGCAATAATAGAGGCTAATTCATTAATCCTTTCAAATCTTGCTTGATCATATACATCTTTGCAATAATTCAAACCAGTTTGAGAAATGGCATTAAGTTCGGCTACCAGTTTTGTAATATCCATAATAATTCTTAGTCTTGTCTTAATTGATATTTTAATTAGATATCGTTAATCCTATAACCTTATAATACACTTTGAACATAAAATGTATTGTTTTAAGACTTTTAGGTTATCGTCAAAACTTGCCTATAGAGCGTGAATATTACAGTATTTTTGCAAAATAACGCCCTATTTTTAATAAATTATAGATCTCTATTGGCAGGTATGACTCTAGCGCGATTACCAGAAAAGATTACGAATACTCTTTGCCCCTCAGGTATCATTCTACCCGCACCTTGTACTACAGTGATTGCACCACCAGTAGTTGCTGCTGAGGCTGCGTTGCGCATAGCTGGAGTGCTAGCATACTGATCAGTATTTAAATTAGTGATATCAAGTTTGATGATATATTCTATACCTCTTGATTGACTTAATTTATCTTGTGCTAATACCCCTATAGTACCACCACCAAGCGCTCCACCTAGCGTTGCAAGAGTATTACCTGCTCCTTTGCCTACTAATGAACCTAATACTGCACCAGAACCTGCGCCAATAGCTCCACCTAGCACATTATCAGATTTTTTATCAGATTCCTTGATAGTAACAGGACGAGAGGTTATTATCTCACCTTGTAATGTTAAGCTTAGCGTGGAGTCACTTGTATACACATCATCCGAAAGATCTCTAGCACAACCTGTTAGCAATGTTAAAACAGCAAATAAAATTAGAGTTTGAGTGTTAATTTTTTTCATATGTGAATACTTTCCTGTTATTATCTTTATTATCTATAATATAAAATAGTCTAAAATTTTCAATTGAAATTTCTAATTGCATTAAATTACACAAATCCTGATTATGTATTGCTAATAAAATCTTTAAATGCTTTGAAAGTATGCCTTTTATTAAATTGACCGGTAACTGTTATGTATTTTCCATTAAGCTCTACCTCTACTTCTTTGGCATAAGATAATTTCATCAACTGAGCGTGAGTTAGCTTGAATGTTGCATCTTCTTGGTGACCTCTCGTTTCAATATTGTAAGCTACAATTTTAGGTGGTACTACTGGTGATAAAGTTATTATCTCAGCACCATCGATTAAAAATTTTATGGTAGTGTTCAAACCATTATAGATAAGATCATCATTAACTGTATTCCATCTAACTCTCAATAAATAATCTTCAGAATTTAATCTATGACTTAAATAAAAATGAAAAGAAGATTTTTTATTATCTTTAAAACTCAAATAAATGGGTTGTGAGGTTGAGTTACCATCACTCCAGGATTTATCATGACTAGTGGTAGTTTCAATAGGGTAACATCCTGATAGAGAGCTAACAATAAAAAGTGCTATAAGTAAACGTATCATATAAATCCAAAATATTGTGCTAATAAATTATATTACTGCTATTTTATTAAATTTTTCATGCTTGAGAATGAAATCTTGAATTTTTTCAAAAGCTTTGTTTTCGATTTGTCTAACTCTCTCTTTTGAGATATTATATTTATTACTCAAAGAATCCAATGTTGTCGGAGAATCTTGTAATTTACGTTCCGATAAAATTTCCACTTCTCTAGGGTTTAAAATTTTCATTGCTGCTTTGAGCAATTTTAATTTATTTGAAGACTCTTGTTTGTTCATCATCAAAATATCTTGCGTTGGCCTATTTTCTGGGAGAAAATTTATTCTCTCAGACTTCATTTCTTGGCCATTTATTGGTTGATTAAGAGATAAATCCCCGCTAGTTAATCTATTGTTCATTTCGCTAACTTCTTTAATAGTGACGCCTAGTTCTTGAGCAATTTGAGAAAAATCTTGCTCATTTACACTACGAGAATATAGATTAGTTATTTTGTGTTTTATTTTACCGAGACTGAAGAAAAGTTTTTTTTGTGCAGCTGTTGTACCTATTTTAACTAATGACCAAGAACGGAGTACGTATTCCTGTATTGACGCTTTAATCCACCACATAGCGTAGGTAGATAATCTAAAGCCTAAATCTGGATTATATTTTTTAACAGCTTGCATCAAACCTAAATTACCTTCAGAAATTACTTCTAGTATTGGCAAACCATAGTTTTTATACCGTACTGCAATTTTGGCTACTAATTTTAAATGACTAGAAACCAGTTTGTGAGCAGCTTCTAGATTATTACTCTCAAGGTAAGTTTTAGCCAATAAGAATTCTTCTTCTTGCGTTAAAGATGGTATTTTATTAATTTCTTGCAAGTAGTGATAATAATTTGATCCAATAGAAATATTAGACATTTCGTAATTTTTCATATAACTTAAATCTTTAAAGTTTTGTCATTTCTCTTGTATATTATAATACATCCTAAGTAATTTTTAAAGAACCTAAACCTAGTATTCAAAATCTTGATAATTCACTGAAATTACCTCATATGATTTTAATCCTTTAGGCGTAGTAACTTCAACAATATCACCAACTTTCTTACCGATAAGAGCGCGAGCTAATGGCGAGACAATAGATATTCTCTTTTGTGTTATATCTGCCTCATATTCACCAATTATACGATAAGTAATTTGTTTTTCTGTTTCATCATCTAACAATTCAACCACTGCTCCAAACTTGATAACATCGCCTGATAGTTTATTGATATCAATGACTTCAGCTCTAGCGGCTTTACTTTCTAATTCTAAAATTCTGCCTTCAACCAAACTTTGTTGGTGCCTAGCTGCATCGTACTCAGCGTTTTCTGATAAATCACCATATTCTCTAGCAGTAGCAACGGCTTGAGTGGCCTTTGGACGTTCTTCGTGTTTTAATTGTTTTATTTCTTGTTGTAGTCTTTCAAAGCCTTTACTTGAAATTGGGAATTTTTCATTCATATAATATTTCTTGTTTATGTTATGTTTTAAAGTATATTTATAACAAAATATTTTGTCAAACTAGCCATAAGTTACCTTATGCAAATATCCGCATATAATTTTGAAATAAGGCGTAAAATTTTTCATCTCTATAGTTTGGTTTTACCAATTATTTACTGTTTTATTAGTAAAACTTTTGTGGTCTCGTTGTTACTATTTGTTACTACAATAACTTTATATTTTGATGTTGCAAGACATTATAATCCTAAAATTGAAAATTTTACTAATAAATTTTTTGCGCATTTAATGCGGCAAAGTGAACAATCTGGTTCTTTCAAATTGAGTAGCGCAAGTTACATGATGAGTGGATTTTTCCTGAGCGCTTTATTTTTTTCCAAAGGATTGGCTATTACTGCTTGGCTTATTTTAATAATTTCTGACTGCTTGGCAGCAATTGTCGGAACTAAAATAGGAACGCCTAGAGAAAATGGTAAATCACTAGAAGGTTCAATAGCTTTTTTTATCAGTGCTATTATTATCAGTTTACTTAGTTATTCTTTCATTGGTTTTGCTACTACATTTCCAACAATACTCGTCAGCTGCGCAATAATTACTGCTAGCGAATATTATTCCAAACAAATACTTATCGATGACAATTTATTTATTCCGGTAGGTTATGGTTTTCTTATATGTTTTTTCAGGTTAATTTTTTAGATTATGCGAATAGCTTTAGAATTTTATGAAGTTTTGAGAACGCGCATAACTTTATCAGAAGTTGTGCGTAAAACCGTAACTCTCACTCGTAAAGGTAGTGAATATTCTGGTCTTTGCCCTTTTCACACCGAAAAATCTCCATCTTTTACAGTTAATGATATTAAGAGATTTTATCACTGTTTTGGCTGCGCAGCTCATGGTGACGTCATTAAATTTGTCTCATCTTTGAGCGGATTATCTTACAAAGAATCAGCAATTAAGTTAGCTGGGGATCATGGCATTGAATTACCAAAATTAACTCAAGAACAAGAAATTTTTTATGAGGAATCTGATAACATCATAAACATACTCAAATTAGCTAAAGATTTTTTTCAAAGCCAACTAACTCTTCAACACAAAGAATATTTAAAAAAACGTGGAATAAATCAAAATATTATTGATGAATTTAATATAGGTTTTGCGCCTGGAAGCGGCAAATTATTAAAATTTTTTGAAACCAAATCAATTCCTTTTATGGAATTAGCCAAAGCCGGACTTGTAGGCAAACGAGAAGATGGCCGCATTTATGAGATATTTCATGATCGCATCATTTTTCCTATAAAAAATATATATGATAAAATAATAGGTTTTGGTGGCAGAGTTATTGGTGATGGTTTACCAAAATATTTGAATTCACCTGAAACTATCGTTTTCAAAAAGAATGAAACGCTCTACGGTGAGAACAAAGCTATCACTGCTGCATATAAAAAAAATTATATCATTCTTGTCGAAGGCTACATGGATGTTTTAGCTCTACATCAGGCTGGCTTTGCCGAATCTACTGCTAGCCTTGGTACCTCAGTGTCAGAGGGTCATATACAGAAATTATGGCGTGCTTGCGACGAAATCATTCTCTGTTTGGATGGAGACACTGCAGGAATCAAAGCGACCAAAAGAGTGATTACCATCATATTACCTTTGATTAATGCTACTAAAAAAGTATCTTTTATTAGATTAGATAAAGGACTTGATCCTGATGATGTGATCAATGATAAAGGTGCTGAAGAATTTAACAAACTCATAAATCACCGTATTAATTTGTCAGAGATGATCTGGCAACTTGAATTTGGCAGCAAAAATTTTGATAGTCCAGAATCTATCGTGAGTTTAGAGAATGATTTGCAAAATTATTGCAAACAAATCAAGGATAAAGGTTTAAGTAATGGTTATTCAAGGTTTTTTAAAGATTTAGTCTGGCAAAATTTAATTAGAAAAAATAGTAAAAAAAATCGTACTGTCAATCACAAACAGTCAAATGATCTTATAGTTATGGATTGTGAATATTCTGAGGTAGAAAGGCTAGAACACGCCTTGTGTTGTTTTGTCGTCCAATTTCCCAAGATGTTGAGTAATGATCAAATCAGTGACTTTTTGCAAAATATAAACTTTAATAATTTTAATTTAACAGAATTTCGTGATTGGTATTTAGAAATCATTGACAATCATAAAGAAAAAATTACTGAAATTGTGGAAAAAACTAGATTTTATGACACTTTTTTATTATTATCTAAATCTAATAACTTGTTTCTTGATATATCATTTGGCAAAAAGATTTTAGACCCCTTGCTACTTTGGGAATGGTTGAACAAAAAATATTATTTAGCAATATTAAAAACTGAATATGTTACTACAGTAAATAGTGGATCCTCTAACTCTTTTGAAAAAGCTAATTTATATCAACAAGAAATTCGAAAAACTTCCAAAGAACTTCAAGATTTGAATGAATCTTTCAATTAATTTCTAAAGGATCATGACATATGCCTATTAAGACTAAAGATCAACCAATATTAGAAAAAGAAGATAATTCTACAAAAAATCATAAAAATAAAAACTCTATTGATTATGATAAAGTTAATGCTTCTATTCCAACCATGCCTGATCTCTCTGTAGATGAACTTGAGAAAGCACTTTCAAAGTTTTCTGATTCAGATGCTGGTATTGAATCTCTTGAAGATGATGTTGCTGCTGATATCAAGCATGATATAAATATCTATAATGAATATCGCAATTCGATAAGTAGCACAGGAAGTGAAGCTGAAGAATCCGAACAAAATGATGAGTCTGAAGAAGAAACATATGGATCAACTGATGATCCTGTGCGTTTATATTTAAGAGATATGGGTGGAGTAGAACTACTTTCTAGAGAAAGAGAAATAGTCATTGCCAAGAAAATTGAAGAAGGAAGAGAGATAGTTATTAACTCACTATGTGAAAGCCCAGTTGCTATGACCTTTTTTATCAAATGGTATGACGATTTGATAAATGAAGTAATTATGCTCAGAGATCTTGTTGATCTTGAAGCGCATATCAGTCAAGATCAAGCAGATGATCTTTCAGAAGCAGCTCATTCACCTTCAATAAACGACAATTCAAATAATGATATTGAAAGTGATGTTGAAGAAGGAGAGGAAAATAACTTACCAATTGGAGCAATTGAGTTACAGCTCCTACCCAATATTACTGATAAGATGGAATCAATTGCCAGTTTATCTACCAAACTATTGGATGAAGCTAAATTGCACTATCAGCAATCAGTCCAAAATAAGTCTTTGCAGGAAAATAAGAA
>JAKONF010000035.1 GCA_022702085.1 Rickettsiaceae bacterium
ACAAATTATTTCCAGATAAAACATCTCAATTATTCGCATTATATAATAATATGAATGTAAATAATCCTGAAAATAACATTATAAACTACGATCTTCTATATGCATCTTTAGCTGAGATTTTTAGTAGAAAAGCAGGAATATACAATTTTTTAGCCAAAAAAATAGCTGTAATATTTCATAAGATAGAAAATTCAAATGCAAAAGAAATATCGGTAGAAGACACTGCTATGTATAATTTAGCAAAAAATATTCTAAATTTCAAAAACTCCATTTTACCAACTCATGAACTTCAATCTTTACTTAATAATCTTTATGGAAACTTTTTTAATTTCAAAAATGATCCTAAAATTCTTGAAATATTTTTATTGAAAGAACAAGTAACTGCACAAGATAATGAAATTGAACTTCTGAAAAAGGAAAAATTAATATCTGATAATAAAGTGGAAGAATTAAGTCAAAAATTAAACAATATTGAGAGTATTCTGATAAGTTTAGGATTGAAGCACTCTGATCAGGCAGCCAATGATCATTTACATAATTCTTTGAATGATCAACAAAGTAATGTATCCCTAACTGGAGTTCTAACAGAAACATCTTGGCTAGATGAGGTAGATTAAATTATTTTGTTTAAGTGAATAGACATTTTATAGCTAGCCAGTTGATGCAAAAATTAGCTATTATGGATTATTTAATGAGAATATTTTCTTAGCATCATCATAAGCAAATAATTCGCCATATCTACTCCAAGCTGTAACTATTTTAAGTAATGAAGCTGCTTCCCCTAAAGAGAGATGATCTTCAATTTGCGTAATAAATCTTTTTTCTGGCGCTTCTTTGTTAGACCTGCTTTGTAATACATTTAAAATATAAGCGGCTAATGGTACGTGTGCTAATACATGCTTGCCAAATAATTTTTTACGTTCTTCTGGATTTGATGTGGCAAATAATTTTCCTTCTTTATTTAATTTTATTTCATCATTGTCAAAATTAGCGAGTTTTAGCAGATGTAACGCTTCAGCTACCCGAATTATATCTGCCGTAGCAATATTTAGGATTTTGACTAAATCTGATAGCTTAGCCTCGCCTTTAAACGGCGAGTTGTTTAAAGCGTCTATAATGCCAGATATTTGATTTGATGAAACTAGAGGAATATGTTGGATTATATTATCTTTACTGCTATTAGAATTGCGTTTTTGCGCAGCAATTGACATTTGAGTGTAGATTTTATCGACCATGATTTGGAATTCTGGATTATGTATATCTCTGGGCCTAGCTTGATCTACTTTTAGTTCTGATAAAATATGACCTGGGTTAGAACCAAAAATTAAAATGCGGTCAGCCAAGGCTACTGCTTCCTCAATACTATGAGTAATAATAATAACGTTCTTGAGTGGTGTATTAACTTCAGTCCAAATATTTAAAAAATCTTTTTTCAAATTACTAGCAGTCAGTATATCTAAAGCCGAGAAAGGCTCATCCATCAGCAAAATTTTTGGCTCAACTACCAGTGCTCTAGCAAAACCTACCCGTTGCTTCATGCCGCCAGAAAGCTCTTTAGGATATGCTGATTCAAAACCATCAAGACCAATTAAATCAATTGCAGCTAATGCTTTTTTTCTAATAATTTGTTTAGGCAAATTTATTGATTCCAAGCCAAGCTCAACATTTTCTAATACTGAGAGCCAAGGAAAGAGAGCAAAATTCTGGAAGATCATGCTGATGCCAAAACTCTTGTCATCTTGGGGATAATTAAAATTAACCTTGCCTTTATCAGGTGCAATTAAACCAGCAATAATTCGCAGTAACGTAGATTTTCCTGAACCTGACTTGCCAAGTATTGCTACTATTTCTCCCTCTACAAAATTGATGTTGATTTTATCTAAAATTTTTTGCTTTTTACCATTAGGATTGCTAAATGAATGTGAGATGGCGTTTAGTTCAAGTGAATTTTTCATATAAGTTTTTAGGTAATTTGGAATTTTTTAGTTGTGTAACTATATAAAGGTTGCCAAAAAAAATGATTAAAGATTACTACAAATAACGACATCATTCCTACCCCCAATACAATTCTAGGAAAGTCAGCTTTTATACTCATCATTGCAATGTAACTACCAAGTCCTTTAGCAGAAATAGTTTGATTACCAAAACTAACCAATTCAGCAACAATGCTAGCATTCCAAGCTCCGCCAGAAGCAGTAATCGCTCCTGTTACAAAATAAGGAGCAATAGCTGGCAAAATAACTTTACGCAAATATAGTATTTTAGATAATTTGAGATTCATAGCAGCTTCCTTTAATTCATTAGGAATTGCAGCCGTACCTGAGATAACGTTAAATAAAATATACCATTGAGCGCCCATTATTATTAACGGACTGAGCCAAATATCAGGATTTAAATTATATTTGGTAATTGATATAACAGCTACTGGAAATAATAAATTGGCTGGAAAAGATGCTAAAAACTGTATTAAAGGATCTACTAGTCTTGCAAGTTTTGGATGCAAACCAATATATATACCTATTGGCACCCAAATCATTGCTGAAATCATTATTAGTACTATCACTCGTAGCATTGTCAGGTAAGCCAGATACATAACTTTTACAACTTCATTCAAGCTTATAGCCGTATGCATGAAATCATAGATCAGGTAACAGCTATACAAACTAGTTATAAATAAAATAAAATACCAGATATAATTACTGTAATCCCTTTTATTCAGGCCCTTTTTACCATTAACTTCATTATATCTTTTGCTTTTGCGATAATTGAAAAGTGGAAAATAAACTAAAAAATGTTTTAAATATCCTAACGGCGTGAATAATTTTTTGATAATCAAATTTTTTTTAAATAGATTTAACAACCAAGAATCAGCATAGTTACTACTCTTACTGTTCTCAGTTTTAAATTTATCAGCCCAAGCAACAAGAGGATTAATGATCAATTGATTATATATGAGTATAGTAATGCTCATAGTAGTTATCGCATAAATAATTGCTTTGATATTTTGTTGGCTTAATGCTAAAGCAATATACGAACCTATTCCTGGTAACTTAATGTTGTTATCTCCCACATTAATGACTTCAGAAGCAACTACAAAAAACCAGGCCCCAGACATTGAGATTACTGAATTCCAAATTAAATTTGGCACGGCAAATGGTACTTCTACTCGCCAAAATTTTTGCCAACAACTCATATTAAAAATATCAGCAGCTTCAATCAATTCCAGCGGCGTGGTTTTGAGAGATTGGTAAAAACTAAAAGTTATATTCCAAACTTGTGAGGTAAAAATTGCAAAAATAGCTGCGCATTCTAAACCTAGTTTATTGCCAGGAAACAAACTTAAAAATGCAGTTACTGTGAATGAGATATAACCCAAGATAGGTACCGATTGCAAAACATCTAATAATGGCACCAAAATTTGTTCTGCATATTTGTTCTTTGCTGCAAGCGTACCGTAAAGAAGAGAAAAAATTATAGCAAAAATAATTGCTATCAACATTCGCATAGTAGTGGAACTAGCGTAAAAAAACAAATTTACTGGATTTAGCTCTATATTTGTTATTTCAATATTTTGCAAGGGGGCATGCATTTTCACTAAATTCCAGCTAATAAATATAAAACCTATAATAACTAGCAAAAACGCCAAGATATTATAAACAAAGCGATGCTTATTATGTCTT
>JAKONF010000070.1 GCA_022702085.1 Rickettsiaceae bacterium
GAGCTAACAGTAAACTCGCCAAAAATATCAAACAGCTCTTCTTTGGGTATACCTACTCCTTGATCAGTAATGCTAAACTCTGCTAAATTATTTTTCTTCTTCAGCTCTAGTTTTATAGTGCCTTTTGTGCAGTAAGAGAAAGCATTAATAATCAGATTATCTAGTGTTTGCGTTAGATAATATTCATCTACTTCAGCCATTACCTCGTCTTCTATATGAGTGACAAACTCGTAGTCTGTTTGCCTATTTTTTTCTAGGTATATCTTAGTACATGCTTCTAATCTTACACTGACTAACTCACTTAAATTAACTTGAGTAATACTCAGTTCCGCTTCATTAGATGAGAGCCTAGCTAAATCTCTGATGTTATCATCAAAACTTTCTAGTCTTATGGCACTTTGATAGACACTCTTTATTGTTTGCTTAATTTTATCGTCATCAAGAACGTCGTAAGCTGCAATTAAGCTGTCTAATGTGCTGATTACGCCAGTCATTGGAGCGTGGTATTCATGAGTTACATTACGGATAAACTCATTCTTGAGCTTTAGGGCTTTTTGTAGTTCACTGTCTTTATACCCCATAGTACTCGCTAAATGCTCGGCTCGCTCTTCTGCTAAAATTCTTTCATATTCTTTTGGACGTAAGAAAATAACAAAAGCAGTTCCAAGAAGTAGTAAGCTATATACCATGATATATTGTGGTGACCCTAAACTTAGGTTTAGTCCATCACTGATTCCTGCATAGTACTTATAGAACAAGGTACTTGCCCAGAAGCCAGGAATAATCATAAGCAGTGCTGTTCGCCAGGAGCTAAGCAGAGCAACTACGATGATGTTAACGGTGAAGACCACAAACTGTAATGGATAAAACTCACTGATCAGCACAAAAAAGCCACTGAAGAACACCAGCATGTAAAACAAGACAAAGTTCCAAGCTATTTGCACGATAATTTCATGTTTTACTTTGGGTGGCCAGATCGGATACATAGCCATGCATACAGAACTGCAAAGCATAATTTGATAAATATAGAGCAAGGTTTTGCTATCTGAATTGAAAAGCTTTGCTTGCGTTGAATACATAGTAGCTAAAGTATAAACTATACAATAAATGCCAAAGCTCATGTAGGTAAGCTCATTTTTTGGCGAATGTTTTTTGAAAAATTCAATAATTTTAGAGCTGGCTAAGTTTTGGCCAAATTTAATCAAGGCATTACTCATAGAGACTTTTGGCTTTGTATTAATTATCAAAGCTGAGTTTTCTTTTTCTATCTTAACCCAACCACCTGGTTGTTTTAGTAAGTAATGACTACCCATTAAAAAAATTAGATTAACCACCATGGCAAATACAATGCAGTCAGCTTTAAAGCCAATTGTTTTCCACACTACTACGGTTATAAAACCAGCTCCCATGCCAATTAATACTGACTTAGTTGATGAACGAAAACCAAGAATAGTCATCATCAGAGGAGTAGTAACGATTGGCACATAAAAAGCATTAGCATCTAGGATAATTTGTAATAAGTCATTACTTTTAAGAGCTAATAAAATTCCAAATAACCCCAAGGCACAGGAGAATGCTTTTGAGATAAATAGTTCACTAAATTTATTTCTTAATTTTAAAGTTGCGTAGATATCATTAGCAAAAAGTACAGAAGAAGTGTTGATGTAAGTATCAGCAGTAGACATGGCCATTGCCGTAACGCCGACCATTAATAATCCTTTCAGACCTGGCTGAGCATAGTTATCAATAATAAATCCTAGTACTTGACCAGATTTTAAGTTTGGATTAACTGTATAAATTAAAAAAGGAATCCAGGAAATAGCAAGGTGAATAATAAGTATTAAAAATGCTGAAATTATAAAAGCTTTTTTTACTTGCTCTATATTTCTCCCTACTGCTACTCTCTGATAAAAAGCAGGTTTCATCGATGGAATAGCGAAATATAACAATAATGGCATCATTTCCCAAAGCTTGGGATTGTTAAAATTTAACACCTGATCAATATCAAATTTAGGCTCTTGCAAAGTTTTAGCTATACTAAAGCTAACTCCAGAATCGTTGATTTGATTCCAAATTATGATACCTATTAGAGGAACTGCAAAACCAAAAGTAAAAAATTGTACAATATCAGTAACTGTTATTGATCTAACACCGCCAAAAGCTGAATAAATAGTAACTATGCTACCTGCAATTATCAACGCCCAGACACTAGGAAATTCTAGAAAATAACTAAAAATATTGCTAAAAGCTTTAAATTGCACAGCTATGTTCCCTGACGAACCTATCAATCCCGCAATTGCTACAATAAGCCTAACTTCTTTGCCATAAAAATTACCCATACCTTCAGCAACTGAAGTTGAACCTAAAAATTCTTTCATACGCGGAATAAAAATAAAGGCTGGAATTAAGAAAGAAAGCATCATTCCTGAAGAAGCTATAACGTAGTATAAACCATCAGAATAAGTTTTTGTTAAACTAGTAAAGAAGCCACTACCTGTTATCCATGTTGCTACAATTGTTGTCACTAAAGTTGGCGTTGAGAAGTTACGACCGCCTAAAGCATAATCTTTGATATTTTTAACGCCCTTACCATAACTCAAACCTACGTATAAATTTAAAGCTAAAAAACCAACAAATATGGTAATATCTAAATTCACCCACCACTCCAGTTAAGTATAAATATAAGTATTAAGTAATTAATACCAAAAGTTTATAAAAGCTTTATACATAATTATAAATTGAATTACTACTAAAAATTAATACTCAAGTCTTGTGATTAAGTGTTTCCTTAGCCCAAATTACAGAAATCATTAGCTTTTATGAGCTTTTTAGTTACTGATTCTTCTGTTAGCTCAATATAATGTTACAAAGGCTTGCTAAACTTAAGAGCAGTTGTTAAAGAGCCTCGCAACATAAGAAATTAAATATTAGCTTAGAGGTTAAAGATATGGGCATCTGTAGAGTCGAGTTATTTGCTGAAAGAATAAAAAAACTAAAAACAATTGCTCAAGTTATAACGGCTTGCGAGCAAGAACGTGCATATTTGCAAAGCAGTTATCTGACTATTGGTAGCTTAAAGACTGGTTTTTCTATCTACCGCAATTATTTGAGAAAGTCGCTTGGGAGTTTAGAGGTCAAGGGCAAGTCAGTTTTGAGCCTAGCTCTGGAGATTCTAAGGCTAAGCAAGGAGCAGCAACAACAGTATGATTTACTAACAGTGCAAGGAGTAATTGCTCACCGAAAGAATTTAAGAGCTATAACTGATGTTAGTAGGTATTTAGCTGTTAGCAGAGAGCTACTCT
>JAKONF010000074.1 GCA_022702085.1 Rickettsiaceae bacterium
ACTACTGCTGAGCATCTACACTTTGAAATATTATTCAAAAATAGAGCTATAGACCCATATGATTTTATCTCGCATGGTCTTAATTGTTAAAAATATAATTTAATGAGACAAAATAATTGATATTTTAAGAAAAGTTAAGATATACTGACGATCAATATTTTGAAAAAGTCTTAAGGAAAAAATGATTAAAAAAATTGTAACACTTATCTCATGTTTATCTCTGCTTACAAGTTGCCTACCAGCAGCATTTACTGCGGCCGGAAGCTCAGCTATGGCCGTAGCTAAAGATCGTACGATTCAAGAAACTTGGTCAGATGCTAAAATTGCTGCCAAGATCAAAGCTAGCTTTGTAAAACAAAATTTTAGAGAATTATATACCAAAATTCATGTAGATGTCGTAGAAGGAAGAGTATTATTTACTGGTACCGTTGATAATGAAGAAGACGTGCTAGCAGCTATGACTATAGCTTGGGATCAACCAGGAGTAAAACAAGTAATCAACGAACTCAAAATTGATAAAAATAGCAGCCACTTTGATATCACCCAATATACCAAAGATATGATGATTACTGCTCAGATCAAAACCAGAATATTTGCCAATCGCGATATAAAATTTGTAAATTACACTGTAATTACCATGAAAAATATAGTGTACCTCTTTGGTATGGCGCGCTCTTCGGACGAGCTTGAAAGAGTAGCTAACATTGCTTCAATTGTTAGAGGCGTTGAGGAGGTGATAAGTCACGTCCGAGTCAAAGAAATAAACGCAGAAGATTCTACATATCACCGCGATAATAACAATCAAGAATAACAAAAAGTGCCTCTTTTTAGTAATTTTTTAGTTAAGTTTTGCAAAGCATCAATCATCTGGCTGTTAGTAATATCTTTGGTAGCTTGCCATAGTTCAAATGCTAAATTATATAAAAAATTATCAAAAGAAGATGCAGGCAATAATCACTATTTAGGTCATTATAAAATTGGCAATCAATATAAGATTAAAAACAAATCTTATAAACCGATGCCAAGGAAGAAATATAAACAAATAGGCATGGCTTCTTGGTATGGATCAAAGCACGGATTTCACGGAAAAAAAACAGCTAATGGGGATAAATATAATAAAAATACCTTAACGGCTGCTCATCCTGAATTACCAATGCCCAGTTTGATCAAAGTTACCAATCTAAAAAATAACAAATCTGTAATATTAATGGTCAATGATCGTGGACCATTTAGTAAAAAAAGGATATTAGATGTTTCAGAACGTGCAGCTACGCTATTGGGCTTTAAAAATGAAGGTATAGCGAAAGTTGAAATGCAATATCTGCATAGCGAAACGCAAAAATTTATTCAAGATTTAAGATTAAGTAAAAAAGAAGGAAGTCGAGCTAACAATAAACTTGCCAAAAATAAATGTTCAGTTAATTGTCATATAAAGTTAGTTAATATGAAATATAAATTAGCAACGGGTAGCTAATTAATTCTGTGGCCCTTCGCTCACTGCCCATGCTGCGCTTAGAGCAATTATTGATATGTATAGAGCTATATATATAGAATATCCACCATAATGCCATAATGACAAGCAAATAGCTGGGCTAAGCTTACCGATAGTTGCAGACCCCAAAGCTTGACCCATACTGATGACTAAGTATTGATCTGACGATTTACGCAGTTTTTTAAACCACAAATTCATTGGGCACACAAAAATAACTCCAAGTATCACTACTATAAATCTGACAAAAGTAATATAAAGTAGCGATGAATTATCGATATTCTGCCATAGTGGTATAATTGATATAGCTATAGTAATACTTGAGTATAACATAACATTTCTATAGTTAAATTTATTAGTTAGCTTACCTATTAAAGGTATTAGTAACAAATCAATAACTAAAAAGACGCTGTTGTAATTCATCATTTGAATCTTAGAAATATCAGTAACTAATGGAACGTAGCTATTCATAATTACAAACGGCACGCTATAAGTTATATAAGATAAACCTGTCACCAAACCTATTTTTAATAAAATAACTTTCTCACGCCATAAAGTTTTGAAATTTGAATCAAAGCCAGAGAGAGCTTTTATGGTGATTTGTGTCACTTCTTCAGGATTATTCAATCTTAAATAATAGCCTACAAAGCCTGTTAACGCGCCTGATATGTAACATAATCTCCAGGCATTGCCACCACATTTTAAAGCTAAAGTAGCTGCTAGTGACGCCAAAATAATACCAGCCATTGAAGAAGCTTGATAAGTATACGAGGCTTTGTGAGCATTGGCTGAATCTTTACCTTCTATGATATATAACTTAGCAACGGCACTCTCTCCAGCAGCAAATATACCACCAATTAATTTAGTTAATAATAAACACAAAGGTGCCATAAAGCCTATCTGTTGATGAGATGGTATCAAACCTAACAAAACTGAGTTAATTGCCAAGCCAATGAGAGAATATGATAAACTATAAACAGGGCCTTTATTTTGCGCAAGCACGCTGAATATATAAGAACCAATAGGCCTACTAAATAGCGAAGTAGCCAAAATACTATAAGAAAGAATCAGCTGCATTAGCGAGTCGTGATGCGGAAAAAAGAGAGGTGCTAAAATTGGCGCTATAAAACTATAAAGCGAGTTATTGAAATGATCAAAACTATTGCCAATTAAAATCGATAAATCTTTTTTAGAGAATCGCAGCATACTATACCTGAATTTATAATTTCTAGGCCAGGGGATGCTACAGATGTATAAGCGGAATATACTTCGCTTAAGTTTTACGTAAGCTCTCTCTTCGCAGGCATTATCCTGAGCAGGTGATAAGGGTAAAATCTCAGCCTTAGATATATTTATGATCTAAAGCACCCCTGGCTGAGGTAAAATTAATCTTAATAAAATTATAAGTCAATTAAATGTTGATGAAGATGCTTATGGGATACTCTATAATATAAAAAATTAAGTATTGTAAATAATATTAAAGTTAAAATTACTAATTCCACAAACTCTGACAATAAAGGCAATAAATAGCTTCTTCTAGTTTTATCAGCTAAATTCTTTTCTCTAACTCGCCATAGATATCTGCACTTATTTTTTATTTCAAAAAAAATTAAATCAAACAAGCCATAAGGATTAATGAAATAAATCAGTGACCAAAACAGGATATATAAAATTTTAACCCTTGATTGAAACAATTTCATAATGTAAAAACTACGTCAGATAATATTAATTTTTATAACACATGGCTTTTAGGAAAAGAAATAGATTTTATAAACCGAAATCTCAAGATATTAACCTTTCATCAAATGAAGAAGTCGGTCTCTCTGAATATCTAGCAAATGAAAGGCGAGATGAGATGATTAAGTCTTTACCTGAAAAACCAGCTGTTAGATGGTGGACGAGGATTGGGAATAAGATAATTGAGAATATGGAAGAAGGATTTATAAAAAAGATAATAAATATCCAATTATTCTCATTATTGCCTATTTATATATTCCTTATAATATTTAAATATTTTTTCTATGATATAGTTATAGAACATTATAAAGCCACAGTTTTATTCTGTACTATATATCTACTTGTTATGTTTATTGTACCAATATATACATTATTCAAAGAAGGTTATAAAATATTTAGAGAGACTTCACTGATTCAAAAAGTAAAAACTCTAAAAAAAGATATAAGCTCATTTGCTAGCTTTAATTCAGTAGTTTTTTTCATTAATATAATACTTTTTGCAAATATTGAGGCAACGCTCGAACCTCTGATGTTTCTTTATCAACATCCAACAATAAAAAAGTTATGTTATTCGTTAGCGTTAGGAATTAAAGAACCTTCGGAAGGTATAATTGTTTTATTAATTCTATATTTTCTAATTTTTTTCAAAATTTTAATTGCAATCATCAAAGCAACTTTACAGATTTTCGATGATAAATGGAAATACTATAAAAGTTCACTATTTACTTTAAATTTGATCTTCTTTACAGTTTTTATTGCAGTAATATATCTTCATCTAGAAAAATTAATCTTTAAAGATTTTGAAAAAAATCAAAATAATATGGTAGAGTTTTATAATGTTATAGGTACTAAATATATATCAGTTTTTTTGATTCTTTATGCGATATGTTTTATCGATCTCATCATCGCCAATTACAGAATAGATAAAAAACTCATCACCGAATATGAGGAAAAGCTTAGAGAATTACAGGAATTTACAGCTAGAATAAATCGTTATGGAAGGTGCAAAATATCAAGAAACTAAATCACTAGTAAAGATTTAGCTTGCATAGCAAACAACTCACCAGCTGCTTTTTGAGCTAGCTTTAGCATATTGGTAAACTGCTCTTCA
>JAKONF010000078.1 GCA_022702085.1 Rickettsiaceae bacterium
TAGATACCGCTATTTTTCTTGAATTTTCAGATGAAAGCCAAGTTAATTTAGACGTATCTATTTAAATGCTTGAATCAATGGCAGCCGAATTACATACAATTAATGAGTACAAAAGACAAACTATTACTTATTAAAAAAATAGAAAAAATCTCAGAAGAATATAGTCAACCTTACAGAAATTTTGTAAAAAATTTAAGCTTAAATTTTGGTATTATTGAGTAAAATTTATTAATTCTCAATAATTATGAAATTATATTCCTTAATCAATAATGTCACTGGATATTATGATGATTATGCGCAATAGCTTGTTTGATGAACTATTGCTGATAATCTATTTAGAACCATCTTTATCATTAGCTTGGGCAATTACTTCTGTTAGTGTTACGCCAATTTTATTATCAACAATTACGATTTCACCTTTCGCTACAATTTTATTATTAACATAGACATCAATTGGGTCACCAACATTACGTTCAAGTTCGATTACTGCACCTCTACCAAGTTTAAGTATATTACTGAGTTGCATAGTAGTTTTACCCAAAACCACAGAAACTTGAACTGGAACATCATATAAAGCTTCTAATGTTAGCTCTGCATCAATACTATTAGTCATATTTTTTATCCAAATGAATTAATTTGTTTATTTAAAACTATAAAAATTTTAAAAAATCTCACTCAAGAAATTTATTTAGAATTTTTGAGTTGTTCAAGTATTTTGTCTATTTCTATGTTAAGTTGTTCTTTATTATATTCTAAAGTAGTATCCTGCCACTGTAATTTGCAATCGTCAACATCTACTTTTTCATCTGTGATAATATTTATTTTATCTTTAAACTTGTTACCAAGTTTTTCTGATTTCAATATATTATTACATATATCAGATCTTGCTGGATTAATTGTTAAATTAATTTCACCTTCTTTATAATATTTTTTTAATTTCTCAATCAACTCATTTCTAAGCACTGCTTCAAAATCAATAGGCAAAATTAAATATATTTTTTTAGCAATCATCTCTATAATTTGAGTTGAAAGCTCAGCAACCTCTCCATCAAGCCTATTTTCGGAACAAATTTCACTAAGCTTATCATGGATAAGATCAGAAAAATCATTATCTCTATGTAAATTAGCAATTATTTCTTCATATTTAACTTTTGCATCATCGAGCCCCCTATTGTAATTTTCAAGCTTGATTTGATCAATATTGAAATCTGATAATAAAGGCTTCGATTCTTCTGTATTTTTTTCAGTTATTTCTTGATCAGAAACAATAGAACTCAAATGCTGGGTTACAGCCTGATTGATAACTTCTTCTTTCTGATAATCTTCTTCGTATTTATCTTTGACATTCACCACCATAGATTTAGGAAAATCATCGAAAATAAATTTTTTATGAGTCTCAACCATATTATTTTTAACTTATAAATTCTTCTTTATTATCAATAACTATATCTATTTCACCGCCATCCATTAAAGCTTTTGCAAGATTAACTATCTCGGCGCGCGCTGAATCAACATCTCTCACTCTTACAGGACCTAGTGAATCTAATTCTTCCATAATAATTTTGGCTGCTCTCTGCGACATATTAGAAAAAAATACTTTTTTAACTTGATCAGATGATCCTTTGAGGGCAATGGTCAATCTTGATTTCTCAATATCACGCAATAATCTTTGAATACCTCTTGAATCAATTCTGGACAGATCATCAAAGGTAAACATCAAGTCCTTAATCTTAGAAGCAGCTTCTGGTAGATTAGTTTCAAGCATTGCCATGTATTTTGTTTCGCTATTACGGTCTAATCTATTGAATATTTCGGCCATCATCTCAAAGCTATCATATTTTTGAGTGCGCCCAATGCTGCTGATAAATTCAGCGCGTAAAATCTTTTCGACTCGCTCCAAAATTTCTTTTTTAACATTACCAAGATTTAAAATGCGCGCAATAATTTCAAAAGCAAAACTATCTGGTAAGTTACTGAGGACTTTTGCTGCGTGATCTGGGGCTATCTTTGATAAAACAAGCGCAGCAGTTTGCGGGTGTTCATTTCTGAAATACAACGCTAAAATATCTTCATTGACATTGCCCAACTTTTCCCAAGTATTTCTCCCTTGTGGACCTCTGATTTCATCCATCAATACTTGAACACGATCTTTATCCAAAACCTTTTCTAATAATTTTTCTGTAGTATGCAAATTACCAAGAAAAATAGTATTACCTGTAAGATCACTATTTAATTGATTCATCAATTTTTCAATCACTTCTGGATTGATAGATCCTAAGCTAGACATTGCATGTGATACATCTTTTATCTCATCCTCAGTCATCATTGAAAATACTTTAGTAGCATTTTCTTCCGATAAAGATAAAAGAATAATAGCAACTCTTTGTGGTCCAGAAAGTTTGGAAATGTCCTTAAAATCGATACTCATGAATTTTCATTTAACCATTTACGTAATACTGATACTGTTTCCTGAGGGTAAGAAACTACTAAATCATTGATTTTGCGAATACGGTTATCATTTGATTTGTTCATCTCAGCTCTAATTTTCTCTTCTTCTTGTTCATAATTGAATGAATCATCACTCGCAGAAAATCTCATATTATTCTCGCCCATAGCATAATTTTCGGTAGGCTTTTTAATGTCAAAAGCTTTGAGTGCAATTGGCCTTATCACAGTTACTAAAACTAGTACTATAACAATAGCAAAAACCAGAGTTTGAAATAGATTTGGTAATTCTTCTTTAATCCAATTCGCTTGATGTTCGTCAGCTAAAAGGTCAGGATCTTTGGAGAACTCCATATTAACAACTTCGATCTGATCTCCTCTGTCAGCGTTGAATCCTATAGCTACTTTGACGAGATTAGCAATTTTATCTAACTCCTCTTTAGAACGCGCTACATATTCTGTATTACCAGTTTCAGAATTAACTTTAGAAGCACCATCAATTAATACACCAATTGAAAGCTTTTTGATTGATCCAGTTTCACTTATATGATTTTTGACTGTTTTAGAAATTTCATAATTGGTGGTAAGCTCATTTTTATCTATAGTGGCAAAATTTTGATTTTGCGCAGATTCTTCACCAAAAGCTGGTATATTATTAGCTACCGACACATCTAAATTATCTTCATTGATAACAGGAGTACGTTCCCTTTCATCTATTGATTGTACCGAACGAATAACCGCACTATCTGGATCGTATAATTCAGAATTAGTTACAATCCGATCAAAATTCATATCTATTGTAACCTGAGCTTTCACTTTATTATACCCAAGCGATTTTTCAAGTAATTCCTCAATGGTTTTTTTCATGCGTATTTCATAAGCAATACGATATTCTTCATTTTGCAAACCTGAAAGATCACTCTCGTTTTCATTAGCGCCCAGTTTTAGGGAACGACCTTTGGTATCTAAAATTGTTATATTTTTTAAATCCAAACCTGGAACAGCTGTCAGTACCAAGTGACTGATTGAATCAATTTCAGTTTTTGATAATATTTTGTTGTTTTTCAATTTTAATATGATCGAAGCCCTTGGTTCTAACCTTTCTTTTGAAAATATTTCTCTCTGGGGTAGTACTAAGTGAACCCTTGATTTATCAACTTGTTCCATTGATGATATTGTTCTACTAATCTCGCCTTCTAAAGCTCTGATCATTTTTATATTTTGAGAAAATGTAGTTGTACCTATACTATCTTCTTTATCAAAAATCTCATAGCCAATTATTGAACCTTTAGTGGGTAATCCTGCTTGCGCGAGAGCTAGCCTTGCCCCATCAATCTGATTTTTAGGTACTTTAACAATTGATCCGTCCATGTAAATTTGATATGGAATTTTTTTATTATCTAGCTCTTGGATAATTTTATTACTATCTTCCCTATCAAGATCAGAATATAAGATTCCCATATCTTTGCCTGATATTTTTGTAATATAAACAAGGAAAATAATGATGAAAGTTAAAGCAGCTGCACCAATTATCGCAAGTTTTGTAGGAGTTAAGTTTTTAAAGAATTGTATAATTACTGGCATTAACCTTATAATCTCAATTGTAATTAATTAATTTTTGATAATTTTTTGTTCATATTGAATTAATACTCATATTACCCAGAATGTCAATGAATTTGGATGAGGTTTATCATTTAACAAATATTTAAATCCAATTATATTTCGACATATATACCAAATTACAAATAGAATGTAAATTATCAAACTCGAAATTGGCAAGATTTTTATTATTATTAATGCTAATATGCTAAACCAAAATGTTCTAATTGAAAAGTTATAGTGAGTAAACAAGAAAGAACTACTGCCTTCTTTGTTGAGATAAGCTAGAATCACGCCAATAACTGGAAATATAGGCATAGTAATTCCCCATAGGTAAAGAATACCACACAAATACAAAATATAAATCAAAATTACATTTTCCTTTGATGTCTGTAGATATGTCAGAATTTCAATATTCATATGACTTTATTGTTAATGTTTTTTAGTACATTATGCATTATACTGCCTTGCTTTAAGTAATCCATTTCATTTTGTGTCAGTACTTGTAATATTAATGAAATTGTTTCAATAAGACCATTGCTTCTTTTGATGTAACATTTTAATAATTGCCCTGGTTCCAGGTTTTTGTCTAAACCCTCTATAGATATTAATTCATTTCCTTCTAATCGTAGATCTTCTTTAGTTATGCCGCTTTGGAAAGTTAAAGGTAGTACGCCCATGCCGGCTAAGTTCGAGCGGTGTATTCGCTCAAAACTTCTTGCTATCACTGCCTTAACGCCAAGCAAACTAGTTCCTTTAGCTGCCCAATCTCTTGAGGAACCTGTGCCGTATTCAACGCCGGCAAAAATGACTAGAGGTATGTTACGTGCTTTATAATCCATTGCTGCATCATAAATGCTCATTTTCTCATGAGAGAGCATATTAAGAGTTATGCCTCCTTCCATGCCAGGACATAATTCATTTTTTATTCTATTATTAGCAAAAGTTCCGCGCATCATTATTTCATGATTACCACGGCGTGATCCATATGAATTAAATTCTTCAGGTTTAATACCTTTTGCAATTAAATATTTACCAGCAGGACTATTTTTATTAATACTTCCTGCTGGCGAGATATGATCAGTAGTGATAGAATCACCAAACATAGCTAAAATTTGAGCATCATAAATATTTTTTAAACCTTGATCTATTGATTTGATATTTTCAAAATAAGGAGGATTATTGATATAAGTACTGTTTTTGTTCCAATGATAATTACTGCTCTCAGTTATCTTTAAAGAACGCCATTCTTCATCACCTAAAAATACTTCGCTATATTTTTTGTTAAACATAGTAGAGCTGATATTGTTACTGATGACCTCATTGATTTCGCTATAACTTGGCCAAATATCTTTCAAATGTACGTCCTTTCCTTCTTTGTCTTTGCCAAGGGGCTCCGTTGATAAATCAATATTAATTGTACCAGCTATGGCGTAAGCTACTACAAGTGGTGGAGATGCTAAGTAATTAGCACGTACTAAAGGATGTATTCTACCTTCAAAATTTCTATTTCCTGATAAGACTGAAGTGACAACTAATTGATTATCCACTATTGTCTGCTCTACTTCAGGAGCCAATGGTCCAGAATTACCTATGCAAGTAGTGCAACCATAACCTACCAAATAAAAACCTAATTTATCTAAATACTGGTCAAGTCCACTAGATTTGTAATATTCACTCACTACTTGCGAACCTGGAGCCAAAGATGTCTTAACCCAAGGTTTTTTGCTTAGGCCTAAATTATAAGCCTTCTTAGCAAGTAATCCTGCAGCTATCATCACTGATGGATTTGAAGTATTAGTACAGCTAGTAATTGCTGCAATAGCCAAATCACCGTGACCAATTTTAAAATCTTTGTCTCTGATCTGAAACTTTTTTGTATGATCAGTACTACCCTTTGCTAAGCTTGGTAATTCAACTAAAAAATTCTGCTTAACATCTTCAAGCCTTACTAGATCTTGTGGACGTTTTGGTCCTGCTAGAGCAGTTTTTATTTCGCTTAAATTAATTTCTACCACTTCGCTATATTTTGGTTCATGCAAGTGATCGATCCACATACCATAATTTTTGGCATAATATTCGACCAAAGCTATATGATCTTTGTCTCGACCTGATAATTTAAGATATTTAATCGTTGCTTCATCTACTGGAAAAAATCCACAAGTAGCTCCGTACTCCGGAGCCATATTAGCGATTGTAGCTTTATCTGAAATACTTAAATTATTCAAACCCTCACCATAATATTCAACAAATTTACCAACTACATTTTTTTTTCGCAAAACTTGAGTTATATATAATACTAGATCAGTTGCAGTAATTATACCTTGTAACTTCCCCACTAATTTGACTCCTACTACTTCCGGCAAGATCATAGGTAGTGCTTGGCCAAGCATAGCAGCTTCTGCTTCAATGCCTCCTACTCCCCAACCCAAAACTGATAAAGCATTAACCATTGTTGTATGACTATCTGTACCAACTAAACTATCAGGATAGAGCAATGTTTTATTCTCTTTTTCATTTTTAAAAACTACACTTGCCAGGTATTCTAAATTCACCTGATGACAAATACCTGTTCCTGGCGGTACTACTCTAAAATTAGAGAAAGCTTTTTGCCCCCATTTTAAAAATTCATACCGCTCTCTATTACGCTCCATTTCAATTTCTACATTCTTTTTGAAAGCAGCTTGATCATTAGTGTAATCAACCTGTACTGAATGATCAATTACTAAATCTACTGGTATTAATGGATTGATATCAAGTGGGTTACCGCCAATTTGGAGCATAGCATCACGCATTGCTGCTAAATCAACAATAGCCGGCACGCCAGTAAAATCTTGCATCAGCACCCTAGCTGGCATAAATGGTATTTCAAGAGAGGATTTTTTTTCTTCTAGCCACTGACCAAATTTAGTTAATTCTTCTTTAGAAACATCTTGGCGGAGCATGTTTTCAAATAATATTCGCAAGGAATAAGGAATATCTTTTAAGTTAAAACCTTGGTCTCTAGCAGCTTGGTATATATCATAAGCTTGAAAATTAGAATCTTTAAACTTAAAATCTATTAAATATTTTTTTGAACTTTCCATACTCCTCCAATATTAAATAGTAAATTTAACAAAAAATACTTGAAAATTTTTCTATTTTAAGTGTCTATATTATTTAAACAATTTATTCTAAACATGATTTCTCTGATTGATCTTAGCATAAGTGTGGAAGGAAGAATTCTACTTAATAACGTTAACGTTACATTCTTGAATTCATCTATAACATATTTGCAAGGGCCAAATGGCTCTGGTAAAACTTCAATGCTCCGAATTTTAGCGGGCATCATGGTGCCTGTTACTGGTGAAATCAACTATAAAAATCAACACAAGATCAATTATATAGGTCATGATTTAGGCTTGAAAAGCGAACTGACAGTCATGGATCATCTACAATTCTGGACGAATACTTACAATTCAATCGAAGCGCTTGAAGCATCAGTTTATTATTTTGGTTTAAATCAATTACTCGACAAGAAAATTTATGAACTATCAGCTGGTAATCAAAAGAAAGTTGCGTTGGCTAAGCTCTTGGCTTGTCAGGCTAATTTGTGGCTGCTTGATGAAGCAGATGTTAATCTTGATATTGCAAATAAGCAACTATTAGATGATTTAATAATTTCTAAAGCCAATAATGGCGGCATTATCATCCTAACTTCTCATAATAATGTTTTTATCAAAGGCTCCAACTTATTAAACTTAATTGATTTTAAATGATTGTGGGTAAATGACTAATAAATTTTTGAATTTAATCAAATGGGAAATAACTATCACACATAAAATACATAACGTTATCAAATATTTATTATGTTTTTTTTTATTTTGTAGTTTTAGTCTTTTATTGATTAGTACGCGTGCTGAAATTGAAAATTTTGGTATGATTTTCATCGTGATATCTTTACCGCTCTCAATGCTCGCTTTTGCCAATCTAATTCTCAAACCAGATTATAATGATGGAAGTTTAGAACTATTATTGATTAATTTTACGCCCTTCGAGATCGCTTTTGCTAAATATCTTAGCTTATCTTTATGCTGCTTTTACGGCGTTCTAATCAATTTTCCCATCATGCTTATTTTTTTCAATATAGAATTTTGGCAGGCACTATATTCAATGATCAGTTTATGTTTGACTTTACTTCTTGCAGCTAACTTAACCACATTGATTGGTGCCATGCAATGTTACTTTCAAACCAATACTAATTACTTAAGTATCTTAGTCATGCCTTTGTTAATCCCTAGCATTGTAATTTCTGGCATAATGCTCACAGATCCCCAAAAACAATATTTAAATTATATTTTACTTAGTATTGATTTGATAATCATTCCAAGTGCTTTGTATTTTATCTCCTATCTTATAAAAAATATTTACCACATTTAGCTTTTTAATCTTATTTATTTTATTAATTACTAGCAAAAAAGTTATCAAATATTTAGTAAATAGATTAATATTTAACTATTAACTCAGTTACTATTTATACCTATGATGCAATTTAATGGTGGCTCATTTTTTAATTTCAAAAAATTATTATCAAGTCCCGTGTCGTTGTTTATCTATGGCATATTGGCTAAATGGTATGTAATGGTATCGATTGCTACTTTAGTAGTGACGTTTTGGGTATTTAAAGGTTTAGAAAAATCTGGAGCACTAGCTACTGCTAAAAATATAGTCTCTGAAGCTCTTGAAGAAACTAAAGCTATTGCTAAATATTGTACGCCTAAGATCACTAATCCTTCATTGCTCTGGGAATGCTTAGATAATCCTCCAAAATATCAGCCTTCTGCAGAAGAAAAAGCTTTAGAAAAAAAATATGATTTCAACCAACCAGATAATTCAACTATACCAAATAGTAATCCTTATGATTGAGCCTCATAATTAAGTACTTAAGCATCAAAATATTACTGTAGTTTTTAAGCTTTCTTGACGACTTACCTATAGCACGTGTATAATTCGCCCAAAAGCTAAAAATTTTAATGTAAATTTAAAAAAATGAATATGACAAGATCAACAGATAATTTAACCGAAGATCCAGATAAAAAGCCAGACAAAGAGCAAGATATCATTGAACAAAATATTGTCGGATCGAATATTACTAGGCGTGATTTTATGACCCTAACCGCTAGCTCAATGGTAGCAATAGGCACAGCTTGCACTTTATGGCCACTCGTTCAATCACTTAATCCTTCAGCCGACGTACTTGCTTTATCATCAATTGAAGTTGATCTTACCCATATCAAACCAGGACAAACAATAACTGTAAAATGGCGAGGTAAACCGGTATTTATCTCTAACCGTACGCCTGATAAAATTGCTGAAGCGAGAAACGTTGATCTTAAAGAACTGCGCGATCCTGAAACTGATCAACAGCGAGTAAAAGCTGGACATGATCAGTGGCTGGTAACTATCGGTATTTGTACTCATCTTGGCTGCGTACCACTTGCTAATCAAGGAGATTACGATGGTTGGTTCTGTCCATGTCATGGATCTCATTATGATTCGTCAGGTAGAGTAAGAAAAGGTCCAGCACCCCTTAATTTAGAAATACCTACTTATGAATTTATTTCAGATACTAAAATTAAAATTGGTTAGATATGAGCATAGAAGTTAAACATGATTTAGAAAAACCTATTCCTCATGAGCAGAGTGGTATAATTGGTTGGATCGACTATCGCTTACCTATTTTCAGCTTTCTGAGACATCTAAGTGAATATCAAACTCCCAAAAATTTGAGCTATTTGTGGAATATGGGCTCGATTGCCGGCATTGCTTTGGTGATTCAAATAGTTACCGGTATTGTCTTAGCTATGCATTACACCCCTCATGTGGATTACGCCTTTGAGAGCGTTGAAAAAATAATGCGTAATGTTAACTATGGCTGGCTAATTAGATATACACACTCCGTTGGTGCTTCGATGTTTTTTGTCGCAGTATATATTCATATATTTAGGGGATTATATTACGGTTCATATAAAAGGCCGCGTGAGTTATTATGGCAGCTTGGCGTAGTTATTTTTTTAATGATGATGGCTACAGCTTTTATGGGTTATGTGCTACCTTGGGGCCAGATGAGCTACTGGGGCGCGACGGTTATTACCAATCTATTTTCAGCAGTACCTTTTGTTGGAAAAAGCATCGTGACTTGGCTGTGGGGTGGTTTTTCTGTTGATAATCCCACTTTAAACCGAT
>JAKONF010000089.1 GCA_022702085.1 Rickettsiaceae bacterium
ATATCATTGAATTAATGAAAAAAGAGGAATTATAGCTAACCCCTCTTTTTTTTATTTCAATTATGCTTGCCTACGGCGAAAATCGTTACCAAATTTTTTGCTTTTATCACTTCTATCATTCTTATCACTATTTCGAAAATTTCTATCTGTTCTACTATTACCCTGATCGTTTCTAGAAAAATTTTCTCTTCGTGAGTTTTCTTTAAATTTATTTCTAGGCATATCTTCTCTATATGCGCCTTCTCTACGTGTACTTTCTCTAGGCGCATCTTCTCTGCGCATACTAGTGCCGTCTCCTTGCTTAGTTCCTCTGACGCTTCGATCATTATTATAGCTACTTGAGTTAGACGATCTACTAAAAGATTTGTTTTCGTTAGAAGCATCTTCAGGTCTATTACCAAATCTACTGCCTCTGCTGAAATCTTTTTTATCGTAATCTCTTCTAGGTTTAGATCCAGCATAGCTATTGCCTCCTCGCCTATTACTTGAATTTTGATTATAACCTTGTGATCTTTTTGAATTTTTTGGACCCAAAAGTTCCTCACGGCTAGTAGTTTCGCCTTTATTCATCAATTTCTCAATAGCTAGCCAGTAACGCACTTCTTCTGGAGAGACTAATGTAAAAGCAAATCCCGATGCTCCTGCTCTACCAGTACGGCCAATTCTATGTAGATAATCTTCTGGGCTAGATGGTGTATCGTAATTGATGACTGTTTCTGTGTGAGGTATATCAAGTCCACGAGCAGCAACGTCAGTTGCCACTAATATTTGAATTAAATTTTTACGAAAAGCCAATAATACTCTATCGCGGCGACCTTGCCTTAAATCACCATGAATTGCATCACATTTATGACCTTCAGCTTTTAAATTTTTTGCTAATTCATCGGCACCACGCTTGGTTTTGGTAAAGATTATTACTGAACCTTGTCGCTCAGCCAATAATTTTAGTGATCTTGGTAACTTTTCTCTAACTGATAAGCGTATTGATTCTTGAGTGATAGTACTAGCTGGCTTTGAAGCAGAACCAACAGTTACATGATGCGGATCATTTAAAAATTTTTGTGATAGAGCAACTATATGTTTTGGCATAGTGGCAGAAAACATTAGCATTTGTTTTTTCGCTGGTAGAAATTTAACAATTTCTTCTATTTGTTCTCTCATACCCATATCTAGCATCCGATCCATCTCATCAAGAACAACTACACTAGTTTCGTTTAATTTTAAAGAACCACGATTTAGGTGATCTATGATGCGTCCAGGAGTTCCAATAATAATTTTAGGGTTGGTACTCAATTTGTTATATTGTTTAGGCATAGGCTCACCACCAATAATTATAGCACTCGATGTTCTTAGTGAACCTGAAATTTGGTTTAAAGCATCACGAACTTGCGTAGCTAGTTCTCTTGTAGGTACTAAAACCAAAGCTTTACCTTTAGATTCTTGTAAAGATGATATAGTAGGAATTAAATAAGCTAGAGTTTTTCCTGAACCAGTCTGGCTAGAAGCTAGTATATCTCTACCCTGCATAGCTACAGGAATAGTTTGTTTCTGTATTTCTGTTGGCGCTGAAATTTTCATGCGCTCAAGAGCGATCATGATTTCAGGCAATAAATTAAGATCTTTCATTTTTCCTCTTAATATTAATAATTATTTATGATATTTTATATATATGTATTAATTTATGCTAATAAACTAGAATCTATTTTAGAATTATATAAATTAGATAATCAATTATTGATTTAAAATTTTTAATTTAAATTGGATATATAATAAACTTTTAAATAAACATAAAAAAATTACTATATATAATTTTTACAATATTGAATATTTTATAATTTTAATAATCATTCGAAAGCTTTAACTGATTATTTATCAAATTGCTTTGATAAATAATCAACCAAATTCTGAGGCAAAATATAAGAAGGGGGTATTATCTCCGGATAGTTATTAGTATAATTATCTAAAACTGAAACTTGACGGCATAAAATTAAAAATTTATGGGAACCAAAAGGATCTTAGTGGTTTTAAATTTTGCTGCTTTATCTTTTCGAAAACGATACGCTACTTCTATAAATTAATTTAATAATTAATTCTCAGTTTGAATATTAACAGCAGAAGTTTTGTTATTTTTGTCCTCTAGATCGTAAAAAACAGATTGACCTTCATTAACATTACGTAGTCCTGCACGCTCTAATGCTGAAATATGTACGAATACATCACTTCCGCCTTCGTTTGGTGTAATGAAACCATAACCTTTTGTAGCATTAAACCATTTAACTGTACCCTTTTTAGCCATAAAAAACCTTTTTTAGTATAGACATTATCAATTAAAACTAAAATAATATTGCTTAGCACAATACATTTTAATTACTTCATTACATTACTATTTTTTTTTATAATTGTCAATCATAGACTTTATCTATAAGGACGCAAGTATTCCGTGTTTTAATTCATATATCTTATTCATTTTGTGTGCTAGATCGTGATTATGGGTTACCATCAAAATTGAGGTATTATAATTTTTTGAAACTTCTAAAAAGAGATTAAATATTTCCAAAGCACAATTTGGATCGAGATTACCAGTAGGTTCATCTGCAAGTATTACTTTTGGTTTGTTGATCAAAGCTCTGCCGATGGCTACTCTCTGCTGCTCGCCTCCAGACAATTCTCCTGGCATATTGAATTTTCTGTTGTCAAGTCCTAGTGTTTCTAATATATAATCAGCTTCTAACAAAGCTTCATTATAATTACCACCAGCTATTAAAATTGGCATAGCAATATTTTCCCTGGCATTGAAATCTTTAAGTAGATGATGATATTGATAAATGAAGCCAAAATGCTTTAATCTTAGGTAATTACATTCTGCTTGATAATTTTTTAAATTTTCATTACCTTTATCGTTATCAAAATTTATTTTTTGGTCACCAACAGCTACACTACCATTTTCTGCTTTATCTAGTAAACCAGCAATTTGCAGTAAAGTAGATTTACCACTTCCTGAGCTGCCAATAATTGCAATCATTTCTCTAGGCATCACTTCAAGGTTGACGTTTTTTAAAACTTCAATCACACTATTACCTTGCCTGAAATCTTTGACAATATTTTCGAGCTTTAAAACTGGATTATTCATAACGCAGTGCTTCAACAGGACTCATATTAGCAGCTTTATAAGCCGGATACAACGTAGCCAAAAAACATAAAATGCAAGATATGCTACCAACCAATAAAACATCTTGAAAATCAACTCTAGAAGGTAGAGTGTACAAAAAGTAAATAGCCGCTTCAAATATTCTAGTATCGGTAATTTGCTCTAAAAATTTTCTAATGGCTTCAATATTGAAAGCGAAACTAATGCCAGTTATTATGCCCATGATCGTACCAATTAGCCCTACAAACATGCCATTTAATACAAAAATAATCATTATTTGTCCCCTACTTGCTCCCATTGTCCTAAGTATAGCGATATCACGCGTCTTATCTTTTACCAACATAAACAAGCTAGAAATAATATTAAAGGCTGCAACTAATATAATTAGGGAGAGTATAGTAAACATAGCTACTCTCTCGACGGCAAGTGCACTTAAAAATTGACCATTTGATTGCATCCAGCTAGTTACTCTTACATCAAAATCGAGTACTTTACGTATTTTCTTAGCTGATGTTTCAGCATTGATTGAATCATTGGTAATTATTTCTATTAAATTTATATCTTTACTGGAGAAAGATAAAAAATTTCGCGCAGCTTCCTCAGGCATCAAAATTGTTGCTGCGTCGTAGTCATACATGCCACTGGCAAAAATTGCTACTACTCTAAATTCTTTAGAACGCGGCAAGCTCCCAAAAGTAGTTGAGATCATGTTGGGTGAAATCAATTTTAGTTTACTACCAACTACTACGCCTAAATTAAGAGCTAATTCTGAACCCAAAGCAATTGCTTCTTTACCAGTGAAATGCGCAAAATTACCAGCTTTGACGTTCTGCATAATTTCTTTTTTTAATTTGAGATTGCTTATATCTATCCCCTTAATTAAAACGCCACTATTGGTATTGAATCCTAGAGCAAAAGCTTGACCATTTATGTTTGGTATAATTTGCTCAACAAAATCTAATTTAATTATCTTACTTTTTATAATTTCATAATTATCGATTGTTCTACCACTAGGTATAATATTAATGTCGCCATTTAAACCAACTATATTTTTGGTAAGTTCATAATGGAAGCCATTCATCACTGACATCACAACTATGAGAGCAGCAACACCAATCATCACTCCAAGTAATGAAAATCCAGCAATGAAAGAAACTAACTTTTCCTTCTTTTTAGCTCTAAAATATCTATATGCTACTACCCAAGTAAAACTATCTATCACTTTAACATATTAATAAGTTGCTTTGTAACTACATTTATTTTGAAATCTTCACTCTCTCCGGTAGCACGATGTTTGAGCTCTACGATATCTTCAGCTGCTTTTTTAGGACCAATAATAACCTGCCATGGCGAGCCTATAAGATCGTGAGTTGCAAACTTACTACCTGCTCGCTCATCTGTATCGTCATAAAGCACTTCGATATTTGCTTGCTTTAAATTTTCATAGATATGATTTGCTATATCTCTGCACTTAATATCTTTAATATTAAGGTTGATTATTGAAATTTTAAATGGCGCTACTTCTTTTGGCCAAATTATGCCTTTTTCGTCATGACTATATTCAATTATTGCTCCAACTAACCTTGAGATGCCAATACCGTATGAAGACATTTCTACCGGTATGCGCTGGCCGAGGTTATCTGTCACGTACGCATTCATCGAGGTAGAATATTTAGTACCGATATAGAAGATATGGCCAACTTCAATTGATTTACTTGATAATAAATCTTCACTTCTAATTGGACATTTAGCTGGATCATGTTTTTCTTCTGCTGCAGCGTACATATCTTTTAGTAGCTCAATATTACCAGCAATATCTTCTTTTAAAATTTCAAATTTTTTATCGTAATATATTGTGCTCTCGCCGGTATCTGCAATAACATGAAATTCATGACTTAAATCCCCGCCAATTGGACCATTATCTGCAAGCACTGGAATAGCAAGTAGCCCTAGATCTCTAAATGTTGCCATGTAGGCTCCAAGCATCAAATGATAGGTTTGAACTGCTTTTTCAGCATCTACGTCAAAAGAGTAAGCATCTTTCATTAAAAATTCACGTCCTCTCATCACGCCAAAGCGTGGCCTAATTTCATCACGAAACTTCCACTGAATATGATAAAAATTTTTGGGTAAATCCTTATATGATTGAATATTATCTCTGAAGATGTCAGTAATCATATCTTCATTAGTAGGACCAAAAATTAAGGTATTTTCATGTCTATCCTTAAATTTAAGCATTTCTTTGCCATAATTATCTAGGCGCCCTGATTCTACCCATAATTCAGCTGGTTGAATACAAGGCATCAATAGCTCCAAGCAACCAACTGCATTCATATTAGACCTAACAATATTTTCTATATTTTTTAGTACTTTAAGGCCAAGCGGTAGCCAACTATAAATCCCGGCTGCTTGCTGCTTGATCATACCGCTTCGGAGCATCAATTGATGGGAAGTGATATGTGCGTCTATTGGTTTTTCTTTAAGCAGTGGTAAGAAGAATTGTGATAATAACATTTTTATCCTTTATGATCTTTTCATAGTTAAATTCAGAAACTCTTGACGGCACTTAGCTTCTTCAGCAAATATGCCAGTATAATGCATAGTATCCATGATAGTTTGCTCTTGCCACACTCCTCTCATTGTCATGCAACTGTGTGAAGCCGAAATTTTAACAGCTACGCCCATTGGAGCTAGAAATTTTTGTAAGCTCTCAGCAATTTGTACCGTCATTTTTTCTTGAATTTGTAGTCGCTTAGCAAATACATCGACAATTCTGGCAAGTTTGCTAATACCAATGATGCAACCATTCGGCACGTAAGCTATATCTACTTTACCAATAATTGGCAACAAATGATGCTCACAAAAGGATTTGAAATTGATATCCCTCAATAAAACAAAATCTTGGAAATTACAAGTGTCATAAAATTTTGTCGACAATATCTTAGCAATGTCTTTATTGTATCCCTTAAACATTTCTTCGTAACTATCAATGACGCGTCTAGGTGTTTTTAGCAAACCCTCACGATCAGGGTCTTCACCAATAAAGCGTAGTAATGTTCTGACTGCTTCTTGAGCTTCCGCCCTTGAAGGCTTGGTATTATTCATAATCTCTTTTTCAAATATAATTGAGCAGAACTTCCTTTGTTATTATAACCATTACGCAAGTAAAATTCATGAACTTTCTTATCGCGGTGCATATTCGATATTAACGAGATAGAGCTGCAATTTTTTTCTTTGGCTATTTCTTCAACTTTTTTAATCATCTCTGTACCAATTCTTCGGTTTCTGTATTCTATATCTACTACTAGCACTTCCAGTGAACAATGATTAAAATTTTTGTAAAATAATGGGTAAATGATAAATACTCCTATAGCTATAATTTTTGTTTCTTCTTCAGCTACCAAACAATTATAAATACCTGATCTTAGACAATTTTCATAAATTTGCAAAAATTGTACCGAATCTTGATTATATCCCAATTGATCTAACAAAAAACATATTTGTGAAGTATCTTCATCATTAGCGTTACGTATTATATGCATCCAAATATTTATTTTCTTGCTCAAAGTATAGTTTTTTAACACAAATATAAACAAACATCAAGCCGCCTATAATTGCTATTAATCCACCGCCACCCATAATGCCCATGGCAAATTTCTCTTTGAATGAAAGCTCTATCTCTGGAGCTTTCCGCATTGCTCCATAACCACCTGCAACTGCCAGGCCCGCAATGTGAAGTATTTGGCCGACTGTTATTGTGTATATTGACAAAACTGATGTTTTTGATGATATCTGCTTTATACCAATATATTGATAGGCTATACCCATGAAAGCTATTGTAATACCAACAATTGAGCCGTGATAATGAGCAGGAATAGTCAAATTCATGCCCGAGATTAAGATACCAATAACCCCTCCAGAAACAAATAATAAAGCAGAACATATGAAAGATGCTGATAATATCTTTAGCTTTGAGTGATAACATTCATATAATATCATGCTCAAGCATAAAATTGGAGCAATACCGCCCAGATATCTCATGTGAAGTGTGTAAAATTGCTTAAACTCAGCATCTATTACTTCGTAGAAAAAATGACCCGGTACTGCTATTAAACTTAAGAAAAAATTTAATATAAATAATTGATTAAAAAACTTTTTTTGCTTTTTTTGTTTTAATGTTAGGCATATCCAAGCCCACATCAAACCTTGAGTATATAAAAATTGTAATAAGTGTCCACCACTCCAAAATAATAATTCATAATAAAAATCTAAATCGATAGGCACTATGGCTACGATCTTTTGTAATTTTAAGTATGATAAAATAAAGCAAAGCCAAACAAAGGTATAAGTCAAAGCTGTGGTAATGTTAAACACTGCAAATATCTCTCTTGATGGATTTTTGAGCCAGTGACATACAACGCATAGGGCTAGTATTAAAATACTTGTGCCAAATAAATTTAAACTAATGATAAAATAAATATTTTCAAGCATTGGGATGTAATTATTTAGTATAGGCGTGCTCTCTCCCACTAGCGGAGATACAACCATGATTAGCATAGCAAAGAAAGCAATCATAGCTAAAATTCTTGGCATTTGAGGTAACAGTAAATAACGACTCCACCAGTTACTGAGCATTGATAACAGCCATACCAACACTGACAAGTTAACATGCACAATTAAGGCTGAACGAAAGATTTGAGTACTAAAGAATAATTTGTTGATATAAGGAGTTCTTAAGAATACTAAAATTATAGAATACACACCAGCCAGCGCCAAAGCTATTATGCTATTTTTGAGCCAATAATTATTTTGTGGGTAAGTAGCGAAAATACTCTCACTAGCATTAACATTATCAAATTTATGCATTATGTTAATTCAATCTTTATAACCCTATATTTTAGGGCATCAATCTTTAAGGATGGTGGGCTTGAGAAGACTTGAACTTCCGACCTCACGCTTATCAGGCGGGCGCTCTAACCAGCTGAGCTACAAGCCCATCAATATAGGATTCTGTTCGATTAGCTGACAGTATGCCTAGCTAATAAACATAGTCATTTTATTTAAATATTCGATCCTGTCAAGAATAAAGCTGTACTAAAGATACTATTTAACATATCAAATATTGACTTTAGCTTCGTTTTGCTCTTTTAGATAATTTAATAGCTCTTCCAAAATACCATTTTTGGTCCAAGCTTCAATTTTTGACTTTGTTGAATCAGTGATTTCTTTAATTTTACTAGGATCAATAGTTTTAGACTTTATATGAGCGAAATATGCCGAGCCATCCTGCATAAAAACAGCTGTATTATGACCAGGCTGAGTTTGAAATATCGCTAATGACAAATCATGAGGTAATGTTTTGTTAGAGGCAAAGTCATTTCTATTGATACTAAGTTTTTGCTCAACTGTAATGCCATTTTCCACAAGATTTTTCAAGTTTACTTGGCTTGGATTATAATTTTTGGCAAGCAAGGCTAAAGCATCATAATTTAATTCTTTTAACTTGTTAGATTCCCAAAGACCAAGCACTTTTTCTCTTACAATACTATATTCCTCTACTACGCCAGGTTTAATGCGTATAATTTCAACCAATAAAATACCTGATTTATCTTTAAGTTCAACTGGATAAGAGACCTCACCTACGCTCATCTCAAAAATATTATCAACTAATTCGTTAAAATTATATTTCTGTTCAATATTATCCATCTTTGCTATATCTTGCATTGTTTGACTTTTAAGGTTTAAGCGCCCTGCTATCTCATCTAATCTAAAACCAGCAGCTACGTTATCTTCAATATTTCTGGCCTCTTCGATTACGATCTGCTCATATTTTTGTTTTTTAATTTTTTCTATTATTTGGGGTCTAGCTTTAGTCAAAGTTTGCTTCTCTAAATCTTCTTTATTTTCATTATAAAAATTAACTATTTCTTGATCAGAAACTAATATTTTATTCTTTAAAAAATCACTAGAAATTTTTAGATATTTCACATCTCGTCTCTCAGGGATAGAAAAAACCTCTACATTATCCTGATAAAATTTTTGTAGTTCTTCTGGCGTAGGAGCCTTAAATCTTGTAACTTTTTTTTGATTATTTAAATTAATTTTCACTAAATTGACGTTATAAGTTTCAGCTAGATGATTTATGGTGCCTTGCGTCATTTGCTTTGGAATTATAAATCCTTCAGCAAAAATTTGAATTATCATATTTTTAGTCAGTTCTTTTTTAAAATTATTGATATATTCAGCTTCTGGTAGTCCTGATTGACGCATAGATGCTTTGAGCATTTTTATATCAAAATTGTTCTTATCATCTTTAAATTGAGGTAAATCACTTAAATATTTTACCACCATATTTTCACTTGGCAATAATTCGTAATATTCCGCTAAGTAATTGAGCATTCTCTCATTAACTAATCGCTCTATTATCTCTCTGTCTATACCAAGTTGCTTGATCTGCTCTTCATTAAAATTTGTTTGATTCTGTTTTTGAATATGACTGATTATTTCAGCTTTAGTTTTTAAAAATTCGTGATTATTTATGCTTGGTGCGTACTTAAATGTTACGATATCGAAATTGTTTGAATCTTGCAATGCATCCTTGACGCCCCAACCAACAAAAGCCAAGGCTAACATCACCAAAAGGACTTTCATTAAAAAATTATCGGCTATCGATCTTACTTTTTGTAACATAATAATTTAATTTAGATATTTGACTAAAAACTTCTTTGCCCTTAAAATAATCAACTAACTAAACATCTGCAAGTTATTTCTCCTATGAATAAACTTATTATCGCTAATTGGAAGATGAATTTCACTCTTTCGCAAGCATTCTCATTTTGCCAAATTATGCAAGGCAGTCCAAATATTGATAATCTCATTATTTGCGTTCCATCGCTATATCTCGCCTTGCTAGCTGAAAAATTTCATAAACTTAAATTTGCTGCTCAAAATATCAGTGTATACGAGAATTTTGGTGCATACACAGGACAATATTCAAATTTCATGGTTCAAAGTTGTAAAATTGATTATGTTTTACTAGGTCATAGCGAATGCCGTAAGGCTTTCAATGAAACTAACAGAGATATAAGTATTAAAGTAGCAAATTGCCTAAAAGAAAATTTAATCCCTATTATATGCGTTGGCGAATCTCTTGCCTCTAGAGATAGTGGCAATCATTTGCAAGATATCATCGATCAATTAACTTGTTCCTTACCACAAAACATAAGTGAAGAAGCGAATATCATCATCGCTTATGAGCCCATTTGGGCAATTGGCACAGGTTTAGTGGCCAACGATTGGCAGATTTTGGAAGTATTTACTACTCTTAGTTCTTTTATCCAGCAAAGCTTATTTGCAAACAAAATACAGTTAGTGTATGGTGGTTCTGCAAACATAGATAATATGAGCAGAATATTGATGCTTGATAATGTTGATGGTTTACTCTTAGGCAAAGCTTCTTTAAATGTAGAGCAAATGTACGAAATGTTAAATTTTAAAATAATGGAATAAACAATGCTTGATATATTTCTTTTTATTCATATGGTAATTGCAGTATTACTAATTGCGGTAATTCTTATGCAAAAAACTGGCTCAGATGGCCTTAGTGGTATAGGTGGTGGTAACAACATGGGTATTGTTAGTCACAGAACAGCTGCTAATTTTTTGAATAAAATGACAATAGTGTTAGCTGCTATGTTTATGGCTAATGCATTGTTACTCGCTAATCTTTCAACTAGGAGAAATAATAACATAGATAAAAAATTTGAGCAGCAACTAGATAAAGCTACCTTGCAAGACGAAGCTGCTGTTATTCCAGTAAAATAAGCTATTAAAATATGGTTACTATGCATAAAATTATAAATTTATCCAATTTTAAAATCGCCAATAATTTACCATTTACCTTAATTGCTGGTCCTTGCCAAATTGAAAATCTTGATCATTCTTTATTCATGGCAGATAAATTGGTAAATATCACAACTAAATTAAATATACCATTCATCTATAAATCCTCATTTGATAAAGCCAACCGTACTTCTGCTAATAGTCAAAGAGGATTAGGTATTGAAGCTGGACTTCGAATTCTAGCTAAAATTAAAACTGAATTTAATTGTCCAGTTATAACTGATGTGCACACCGAAGCTCAATGCGCTACTGTGGCAGAAGTGGTAGATATCTTGCAGATTCCAGCTTTTTTGTGTAGGCAAACAGATTTACTTAGAAGTGCTGCTGAAACTGGAAAAATAGTGAATGTCAAAAAGGGACAATTTTTAGCACCTTGGGATATGAAAAATGTCTATGAAAAATTACTAAGTTTTGGTGCTACTA